>CAZNDQ010000140.1:0-8970 GCA_964571825.1 uncultured Planctomycetales bacterium
TTCTGAAACACGATGCCGTCCACGATCCAGCCGTTGTCCGGCCCGCCCGTGCGCAGCCGGGTGAACGCGCGCGGCTCGACCTCCGCCTCCATGACCTCCGAGAAGCCGCCGCTCGTTGTGCCGTTTTCGCGCGCCCAGTCGAGCCCGAGCAGCGCGCTCATCTGGTCGTCGGTGGCGTGCGAGTGATTGCCGCTCGCGCGGACCTGCAAGGTGCGGCCGATCAGGCGCGAGGCCCAGTCATTGGTCTGAACGTCAGAATTGGCATGCAGCACTTTGAGCGCGCAGTTGCCGAAAATCGCATCCGCCTCGGCGCGTCCCTTGTCGCCGCCGCCGAGCGCGGCGTAGACGCCGGGCACGCCCTGGGTCAGCAGAACGCAGCCGACGCGCGACGACCGGCATGTGGCCAGGAACTGCGCGTCGTGCGTCGGCGTGACAAACGTCTGAAACTCATCGCACCACAGGCAGATCAATCGGCTGTCAGGAGTCACTCGGCGACCCTGCATGCTCCGCTGCCAGCAATACTTGAGCACGGCGTTGGCGATGACGCCGGTCTCCCGGTAAGTCTGTGTCGGCAGGCCGCAGACGATGACGGCCCCGGTCTCGCAGTCGGCCGGCGTGACGGTGGTGTCCGCGCCGAAGAGCGATCTCAACTCACCGCGCTGCATGGGGTCGAGTTGCGAGGTGAGACAACTCACGACGACCGATCGTGTTTTTGGCGCCAACGCGGGCAGCTCGCAGAGGACGTAGTCGGCGACCAGCGCGAAGTCCTGTTCCTGCGCCGTGCTCTTGCTGCGCTTGTCCGCCTCCGAGAGCAGCTGGAAGCAGAAAGACGACTTCCGCCACTGTTCCGAGCGCACGTCGTCGAGCGACTGCGGGGCCGAGATGACCGCGCGGTAGAGCGCGTCGATCGTGACTGTTCCCGTTGCGAGAATCAGCAGATCCACGAAGTTCCGGATCAATTGCTTCGTCGCGCGCCGCCAGTACGCCTCGTCGTCGCGTGCGCCACCGCTGCCGCCCTGCCGGTCGGCGCACTCCAGGATGGCTTCGAGCAGGCCGACGACGTTCTCGGCGGACGAGACTGTTCCCTCGCGCGCCAGTTCGTAGGACACCGGGTTGAACCGCCAGGGACCGCCGGGACGTATGACCCGAAGGTCGGCGCTGCGGCCCGTCGCGGCTGCGTAGCTTTCCCACAGGGCGATCTCGTCAGATTTGGCGCAGCAAACGAGGAGCCCGGCTTTGGCGGTCCCGAGCAAGGCGAGCGCCAGCGCGCGCCCGCTTCCCGTCGTCTTGCCCGCGCCGCTGGCTCCCGTGACCAGAACATTTTCCGTCACCATCCTGGCGGTGTACGCGTCTTGCGACGATAACCACAGCAACGGCGCTGAGAGCGCGTCCATGTGCGGCGCACGGGCTTTCGCCCTGCGCTTGCGCCACACTTGCACGCACATCAGCAGCAGCGTGAGGACGAGGCAGCCGATGCCGACGGCGTCCGACAATGCGTCCGGGTTGGGCGGCGCGAAGTCGAACACGGGTCACTTACCCGCCTTTCGCTCGGCGTCCGCGTCGCCCTTGATGAAGGTCGCGATGATGAAGATGACGATGGTGGGTAGCAACTCCATGACGACGCTCCTTACTGCCCATTGCTTGAAAGGTCCTTGACCACATCCGCCAGCGGCCGACCGTCGGCGCCGGCGAGCCTGATGCGTTCCGCCAGTTGGCTGAACCACTCCGTCAGCGCCTCGACCGACAGAGCCGGGGCCGAGACAGAGATCGAGCCGCCACCCTCGAGCTTGATGACGACACGCTCGCGCGGCGTTCGCTGCCGCTGGGTGGTGCGTGCGATCGTCCGGCCCGCCTTGACCGCCTTCGTCTCCGCGACCAGCCGGTCGCGCGTCAGCCGGCCTTCGAGGACTTCCTGCGCCAGGCGGCGCTGTTCTGTGACATCGCCGAGTTTGGCAAGTTCGTAGGCGGTGCTGTACGGAATTCGGCCCTCCTGTACGTGCTCCAGAATCTCCGGTGCCAGGAGCAGCAGGGACGTGACCTTGGACACGGTGGCCGGTGAAGTCCCGACGCGCTTTGCAATCTCCGCCGCCGGCCGGTTCGTGGCCTTCATCAGGCGGTCATACGCCTTCGCCTTCTCTGCCGGGTTCAGGTCCTCGCGGGCGCAGTTCTCGATGAGCTGGAGTTCGATGATCTCCGCTTCGCTCAGTTCACCCTCCATGACGATGGACGGGATGGTCGTCAGTCCCGCCATCTTCGCGGCGCGCCAGCGCCGCTCCCCCGCGATGATCCGGTAGCGCTCGCCGACTCGACGCACCGTGATCGGTTGCTGCACGCCAACGACCTTGACCGTCATGGCCAGCGCCAGCAGCGATTCCTCGTCGAAGTGCTCCCGCACCTGCGGCTCCGGGTCCACCAGGTCGATGGGGAGGTCTTGAACGGTCCGCTTCGCCATGAACGTCTCCTTGCGCCTGTCACTTCCGGGGTGAGAAGCGCGGGCACGGCACGCGGGTCGTGCCCGGCTCTCACCGCCCCTTGGCGGGGGCTCCCGTGACGGGCCTCTCGCCCGCCGCTATCCTCTTGCCGGGGCGTGCAGTCCGTACTTCGCGCACCCGTGGAACGCCACGGGGGACGCGTTCGCCCCAAGGCAGAGTGCGCGGACGGGCCGGGCGCTCTCACCGGCAGTTCCGTTTTTTTCTGGAGGCTTCGGCCACTTGGCCCTATCCCGGACCGGATCGATGCAAGCCGACGATCTCATTCAGCTCGCCAGCCAGGGGGACGCCGATGCGCTCGAACGTCTTCTCCGCCGCTACCGGTCGTGGATGCTCGGAATCGCACGGACGGAGATCGGCGAGTCGTTGCGGCGCTACGTGGACGGCGACGACATTGTCCAGCACGCTTCCGCGCAGGCATTCCGATACATCACGACACTGGACATCACAGAAGATCCCTCGAAGCAGTTCGAGGCATGGTTGTCACAGGTGTTGCGAAACAGCGTCCGCTACTTCGCCCGCAAGCACCGCAGAAGAATGGAACGCCTGGCGACGAGCGTCATGGAGGTCCATCCGGAGCGCGGACCGACAGCCAGCGCCGTGGCTCGCGCCGCCGAGCGCAGGAGCCGCCTCGAAGGCGCGATTGCCGGGCTTCCGGAGGAGTACCGCGTCGTGATTGAGCTGCAACTCAAGGGACTCAAGCAGCAGCAGATCGCGGATCGACTGGGCACGACGAAGGCCGCCGTCAACAGTCGTCAGGAGCGCGCGCGAGGACGACTGCGCGAACTGCTGGGGTCAACGTCGCTCAACCTGCCGTCGGCATAACGGGACCGGGCCATGCGCGACGACGAGCGGTCAAGCCGTATCGATCAACTCGTGGACGAGTTCCTTGTTGCCGGCCTCGGCGAAGATCAGATTGACGGATTCTGCCGTGACCGGTCCGAGTTCAGTCACGACCTTCGCGACGCGTTGCGTGATGCGATTCGCATTCGCGCCGCACGCCATCGCGCCGAACAGCCGGTGGCCGCTTCGGAAGATGAATCGACCGAGCACTCCGCCGACGCGAACGCGCGGTCGATCACCCGCCGCATCGGCGTCTACACGCTCGGCGCTCGCCTTGGCGGCGGGGGATTCGGCGAGGTGTATGAAGCGACCGCCGAGGATTCAGGCGACGCGGTTGCCATCAAGCTACTTCGCTTAGAGCACGGCGAGCGGGCCGACATCGTGCATCGCTTTCGCAGGGAAGCGGCCATACTGACGAGCCTGGGCCATCCGTCCATCGTTCCCGTGCATGAAGTCGGCGAAGCGGAGGGGCGTCCCTACATCGTCATGCAGCGCATTCGAGGGCTTGACCTGCACCGCCTGTCGCGCGCCCGACCGATCGACCCAGAACTTGCCGCGCGGTACATCGCCGACGCAGCCGATGCCTGCGCGTTCGCGCACCAGGCGGGCGTGATCCACCGCGACATCAAGCCTGAGAACATCCTCGTCGAAGAGTCCGGCCGCGTCGTCCTTTCCGACTTCGGCCTTGCCAAGCAACTCTACTCCAAGACAGAGCTGACGCTCTCGCTCCAGCGACTCGGCACGCCGCACTACATGGCGCCGGAGCAGGCGGATCGACGCCTGGGTTCCATCACTGCACGCTCCGACGTGTACTCGCTCGGCGCCACGCTGTATTTTCTGCTCACCGGCCGCCCACCCTTCCCGACGATCGAGGGTCTGGGCCGGGATGCGGCGCTCGAACAGGTCAAGTGGGACGCGCCTGTCCCGCCGTCCAAGCACAACCCCGTCGTCCCGGCGAACCTCGAAACGATCTGCCTGCAATGCCTGGAGAAGTGGCCCGGCGACCGGCCCGCCGATGCCACGGCACTCGCGGCGGACCTCCGCAACTTCATCAACGGGCGGCCAGTGTCGGCCAGGCTCCCGGGCCGATTCCGTCGCGCGCGCCGATGGTGCGCACGCCGCCCCTTGGCGACATCCCTTCTCAGCGTGGCGCTCGCGGCACTGCTGGCTGGCTCCGCCGCATCCATTCATTACGCCTCGCGCGCCGTCGCCAGTGAAGCCGAGACGCTGAAGCAGCGCGGCGAAACGGCCAAGGCAGACCGTGAACGCCAGCGGCGCGAATACCTGGCGGACATGCGCGACGCTCAGGCGGCGCTGATTCGCAGCGAAACGCCGATCGACCTTGGCCTGCTGAGCAAGTATGAAAGCCCTGCGGCCGCTGCGGATGACCCGCGATCTTTTGAATGGCACTACCTGCGTCGCCTGGCGCAGGCGCCATCGCCCGTGCAGGTCGGCCTCGAGGACGGAACATGGAACCGGCTGAGTCTCAGCCCCACTAGCGACCGCATCGCCTGCATCGACCAACGCGGCAACCTGGCCGTCTTTCACCTGCCCGACGGCGAGCCGCTCTTTCGCGGCGCGGAGCCGGTCAAGGACTGCGCGTTTGCCCCCGACGGCGCAACCATCGTCGCGCTCACAGCTTCCCTGGAGGGTCGGCTCAGCGTTCTGGACGCAACCACCGGCACGGTTGCGAAGGAGTTCCCCGTGGGTCTGTACGCGACGGCGATGGCGCTGAGCCCCGCCACCCCGACCTGCTTCACGGGGGATGCCGGCGGCGGCCTCTGGCTCTGGTCACTGGAGAACGCCGACGTGGTTGACCTTGCCGCCGGCCACAAGCGCGGACCGTTCGATCGCAGCCTCGACATCCAGCACGGCGCCGTGACCGCGGCGGCGTTCTCGCCGGACGGCGACTCGCTGGCCGTCGGGTACGAAAACGGCGCAACACAGGTCTGGGATATCCGCCATCGCGACATCACGGCGCGCGGACCGACCCACAACGGCATCGTCACGGGGCTGTCCTTCAGCCCGGACGGCACGCGCATCGCCAGCCAGAGTTTCGGTCGCTACGTTCCTCAGCTGGAGAGCGACACGCACGGCGAAGTCCGCCTGTGGAACGCCGCGACCGGTGAATCACTCGGGGTGATCGTGCCGCACCAGGCCATGCTTGCCGGATCTCCCTTCCTCGACGAGCGGCTGAGCGTTCCGTTCGGTCAACTCACGCCGTGGTTCGCGGCCGATGGCCGCGAGTTGATCACCACCGGCCCGCTCGCCGTGCAGCGATGGAATGTCGAAACCGGGCGGCTGACAGGGCAATACACCGGCGACGGCGCATTGATTCACGCCCTGGCAATGTCAGCCGATGGCCGACACGTCGCCGCCGCCGGCGCTTCCGCTGGTATCCGCGTCTGGCCGACTGACTCCGCCGAGCCAGCCGCCACCCTTCTGTCGGAGGACTTCGGCATCCGGGCGCTCTGCGGTGATGGCGCACGCCTGGCCATCGTCCGCGAGAATGGGGCGGGTATGACCGTCGGAGAGCACGGCCAGCTCTACTCCCGTTCGGAACGACGCGAAGCAGTGGTCTGGGACTTGGAGAAGAACACGCCCACGAGCACGATGCGCCTGCCGACCAACGTCAACACGATCACGCCGATACCGGGAGGATTCCTCTGCGGGGACATAGTCGTCGGAGCGGCGACGGCCCCCGACCTCGCAAAGCGGCTGCGCGGGCTTTCGGATCCATCCGTTATCGCCGTGAGCCATAACGGACGCTGGATAGCGGTCGGGCATGACGATGGCACGGTGCAACTTGTTGCTGAAGACGAGGCGACGGCATGGACTGCTCCGGTCCATCAGGGCGCAGTCACGGCGCTCGCATTCTCGCCCGATGCAAGCGTGGTCGCCTGCGGCGGGGAAGACCGGCGCATCCATGTACTCGATTGTCGCACGGGCGCCATCGTCGCCAGCCTGCAGGGCCACCGCCGCGAAATCGGAGGATTGGCGTTCTCGCCGGATGGTCGGCGCCGTGCCAGCAACAGCGGCCTGCTGCAAGTGGAGAGCACGCAGCCGGGCGAGGTACGGTTGTGGGACTGGGCTGTTGAACAGATGTGCCTTGAACTGACGGCCGGGCCTTCAATCTATCCCGGCGTCGCGTGGAGCGGGGATTCGGCGCGGCTGTATGCCGCAGCCAACGCGATGACACCGGGAGAAGTGGCGCCTGGTCGCGTGGTAGTGTGGGATTCCGGCGATGCACGGGCTGCCACGGAAGGAGCAGCACCCTCACAGTGAGGTACTACTCCCTGTATCGCGAGCGTCCCTCCTTGCGCGGCGGATCCTCCACGAGTTCGAGCTCGGGCACCCAGCCGGACGACGGCGAGTACCTTCTTCCGGCCGCATCACGCGTTATGATATTGAAGCGACTCTTCTCACCTTGGTCGCCGTCACGACCCGGGTTCGCGACAAGGATTCCGGGAGAATCGGACACTGGCGAGCGGATGGCGAGCCCCAGTTGTCTCAGTTCACGATTCACCCAGGCGGCAATTTCCCGCTTCTCCACGAGCGTATCCTGCGGCAGTGTATTGAGGTGAGCGTTCAGAACCGGCCCCAGCGCGGACGCGATCTCTGCATGTACAGCCGAGCGGAGTCCGCGCGCGCGTTCCGCATGCGCCTCAAAACCCCCCGGTCCTGATTCAATCACCTTCCGCACGAGCCGGCGAAGCTCGGCAAGATCATCGGTATCCTTCTCTGTCACGGGCTGCCGCTGTTGGTTTCACACTTGGCGTTCACGCCATCCCTTCAACTCAAACACAAGCCGACAGCCGCCGTCAAGCCCTTTCACCGCTGCGGGCGGGGTTGCGGATCGCCCGCATCAATGACACGGCGAGCGTTCAACGGAGCCCAACTTGTTGGATGCGCCCAACAAATCCCCGATTCCGGCGGCGCGATGACCCGTGCTACGGTGGAAACATGACCACGCCCGACCCGCTCCACATCGCCAACGCCGCCCAGCAGATGGCCCGCACCGCCCCTGGCAACGACGCCGTCGTCTTCGGCCGCGTCGCGATGGTGTGCATGGGCGTGATGGCGGCGGCTTCCGTCGCCCAGGTGTTCCAGTCGCTGCTGCGCGACCTGAACCGGCGCGAGAAGGGCTCGCACGGTCGGTCACGCTGACCTCACCACTCGATCGCATCCACCACCGTCTCGCGCTCACCGGCCTGGAGGCCGGCGCTGCGGTCCGCTTCGCGTATGAAGGACACGCGGTGGCGCGTGATGCCCTCGAACAGGCGCACGGAAGGGCGCACTTCGGCGTTCAGGTTGCGGCCCCTGATGCGGATGGTCTGCCCGGCGACGGTGAGCGCAATGCCCTCCGACGGGTTGAACTCGGCGCGTTCGAGACGCGCGTAGTCCACGGCCACGATGTTGCCGTCCCGGCGGCGCAGCTCCAGCATGCGCGCGAAGTCGCGCACGCCACGCAGCCAGCCGAAGGCGCGGCAATCGGCGCAGTCGGATTCCGGCTGCTCGCTCGCGCGTGCGCCTTGGTTGCCGATATAGCGTTCCAGCAGCGTCTCATCGCTCATGGACCAATACCTCCCGTTCGCGCGTCGCCTCGCGCGGCGGCTCGTGCTCGACATGACGGGCGCGCCCGCCGGTCAATTCCGTCGCCGTCAGCCGGTCGTCCGAACGGCTTACGGCGGCCAGCAGCGCTTCCCTGTCGTTGGTGTAGAGGGTGGCGCGCTCGCGTGCCCGGCTGACGCTCACGTATGCCTGCTCGCGCGACGAAGCGGGAAACGACGCCGACGACTGGGCGATGAGCACGCGGTCCACCGTCTTGCCCTGGCTGGCATGGCTCGTGGTGCAGTAACCGTGCGCCAGGTGCCCGAACTCCTTTGCGATCTTCCAGCCGTTGGTGAGAACGAGGTTCCCGGCGCGGTCGAAACGCTTCACCGTGTAGAGCGCGCCGTTATTGAGCCGGTGCTTGCCGTCCACTGTCTTCCCGTTGCGCGTGACGCGCACCACGTCGCCGGACGCCACCGGCAGCGCCGCGGGCCGGTAGAGCTGGAACCGCGCCGCCTGGTTCAGCGGCAGCGGCGCGTCGCCGACCACCAGCCGCTCGCCCTTGCGATGGCCCTTGGCGTTCTGGTGGAAGACCAGCACGTCGCCCGGGGCGTAGTTCAGCGGGTCCATGCGCTCGGCCTCGGTGAGATTGGCGCTTTCCAGCACGACGAGCGTGCGTTCATCCGTACCCAGCCGGCCGGACTGTTTCAGCCGCGCGCGAATCTCATCCGTGACCCAGGCTCCTTCGAGATGCGTCGGCGCAATCGCCAGCACCGACTTGCCCTCGGCGACGGCAGCGACGTAATCCTCGGCGAGTTGCTGGTAGCGCTCGGTGTCGCCGACCTCGCGTATCCATCCCAGCCGGTCGAGTTGCCGGAACCCGTCCTCCGTCCGCCCCTCCGAGAGTGCCCGCACGGCCTCCCGGTAGTCGCCGCGCTGGCGACGGATGTCGCGTATCTCGGCAGGCACCAGGCCCGCTTCTTCCTCCAGTAGCCGGAGTGCGGCGCCCCTCTCAACGCTCGAATGCTGTCGTCTATCGCCGGAAAGTATGACCCGTGCGCCTTTGCGTTCGGCAAGGTCGAAGAGT
>CAZNDQ010000141.1:0-1227 GCA_964571825.1 uncultured Planctomycetales bacterium
CGAACTCCCCCCCGGCTACTACCTCGCCTACGGCGGCCAGTACGAGAACCTCATCCGCGCCGCGCGCCGGCTCGCCATCGTCATCCCTGTCGCCCTCGCCACGATCTTCGTTCTCCTCTACCTCAGCACCGGCACCCTGCGCGACGCGCTCATTGTCTTCACCGGCGCCCCGTTCGCCGCGCTTGGCGGCGTCGTCGCCCTCTGGCTGCGCGACATGCCCTTCACCATTTCCGCCGGCGTCGGTTTCGTCGCCGTTTCCGGCGTATCGGTCCTCAACGGCCTCGTGCTCGTCTCGACCATCCGCCAGCGCCACGCGCTCGGTGTCTCGCTCGATCAGGCCATCGAGGAAACGCGCCTCATCCGCCTCCGCCCCATCCTCATGACCGCACTCGTCGCTGCCCTCGGCTTCATCCCCATGGCGCTCAATACCGGCGTCGGCGCCGAGGTCCAGCGCCCCCTTGCCACCGTCGTCATCGGCGGCGTCATCTCCGACAACCTGCTCACCCTCCTCGTCCTCCCCGCCCTCTACTCCCTCTTCGGCGCACGAACAACCCCAGACGATCCAACCGGCACCGCCGATTGAACGCCTCTCACGTCACCCTCCGCGCGCTACTTCGCCCGTCAGCGCAAACGACCATTGCCAGGGGCGCAGCGTCGCGCAGCGACGCCAGCCCCTGGAACAATGACCACCCCCCTCTCCTCTTCGCCCGTCAGGGCGAACGATCGATGCCACCGGCGCAGCGCACTCGCGTCAACTGTACAATGGACCGACGGCCGCACTCCGGGAGCCGCAACGCGGCGACTGAATGTAACAACGTGGTGGAATGTCGCCCGCTTCCTCGGGCGACATGAAACCCGTGGAGGGGTGGAGCGACGCGGCCGCGCAACCACGTGACATGTACAATCGCCGCACGGCCACACTCCGGGAGCCGCAACGCGGCGACTGAATGTAGCAACGGGTGGAGCGAGTTCGCCGCAGGCGAACGAAGCGCAACCCGTGGAAAGGACGACAACAAAAAAACTTCTTTTCTTTCTTTTCGCCCCGTAGGGGCGACGGAATCGCGCAACCGGCTGAAAGAGACCATCATGCCCGGCAGCTACTCACAGATCCTCCTGCACGCGGTCTTCTCCACCAAGCGCCGCCACCCATGGATTACGCCCGACCTTGCGGAGCGGCTTTACCCCTACATCGGCGGCCTGATTCGCGGCGAAAAAGGCAGCATGTAC
>CAZNDQ010000141.1:1237-8932 GCA_964571825.1 uncultured Planctomycetales bacterium
GCGAACGGTGCCGTTGTCGACCTGCTCCGCAACATCAAGGCGAATTCCTCGAAGTGGGTCCACCAAACCTTCCCGTCGCTCAGCCAATTCGGTTGGCAGGACGGCTACAGCGTCTTCTCCGTCAGCAAATCCCAGGAACCCGCCGTCAAACGCTACATCGCCCACCAGGCAGAGCATCATCGACACGAGGATTTCCAGTCAGAACTCCTCCGCCTGCTCCGCAAACACGCCGTCGAGTTCGACGAACGCTATGTCTTCGACTGAATAGAAAACGATGTGCCTGAGCTTGCCCGATGGCGGGCACAGACGCAGGCCCGGGCTCGATGGAGCGACCACCACCGCCCCGCCCCCCTACTTCGCCCGCGACGCCGCGCGCTTTTTCTGTGATTTGCCTTTGGCAGGGCTCCCGTTCTGCTTCGACTTGCTGCCTTTCTTCTTCGCCGTCGTTTGCTTGCCGTCCTTCCGCGCTCGGCCGAGCGCTGCGCCGCACATCTCCACCGCCCCCTCGATGATATCCGACTCCTTCGGCAGCACCTCGCGCGCGGCCGGCCCCAGCGGAATGTACGTGTCCCATCCCGTGATCCGCCGCGCCGCCACCTTCCCTCCCAGCCGCTCCATCAGCACCGCCAGGATCGCCTCCGACACCCCCCCGCTGCGCCGACCCTCATCCACCACCAGCACCCGCCCTGTCGCCTCCGCCTGCTCCGCAATGAGTTCCTCGTTCAGCGGACACAGCCATCGCAGATCGACCACCCGCGCCGCAACCCGATGCCGCTCGCGCAGCACCCGCGCCGCCCGCAGCGACATCCACAACCCGTTCGCATACGTGATGATCGTCAGGTCGCGCGCCTCCGGCTCATACACCCGCCCCTCGCCCGGCGCAATCGTCTCGTCCAGCGGCGGATACTCCGTCTGCCACAGCCCGTCCTTCTCCTCGTGCAGGTCGCGCGTCATGTACAGCGCGATCGGTTCGAGGAACATCGCCACCCGCCCGTTCACCTTCGCCAGCGCCAGCAGCGTCCGCAGCATCCGCACCGCGTCATCCCCGCGCGACGGCGCCGCTACGATCAGCCCCGGAATGTCCCGCAGCGCCGCGATGCTGTTGTCGTTGTGAAAATGCCCGCCGAACCCCTTTTGATACCCGAGGCTCGCCACCCGCAGCACCATCGGATTGCGGTACTGCCCGTTCGAGAAAAACTGCAGCGAGCACGCCTCCCCGCGCAACTGGTCGATCGCGTTGTGTACGTACGCCAGATACTGAATCTCCGGCAGCGGCAGCAACCCCATGTGCCCCGCCCCGATCGCCAGCCCGAGAATGGTCGTCTCGTCCAGCAGCGTGTTGAACACCCGCCCCGCGCCGAACCGCTTCGCCAGGTCCGCCGTGACGTAATACACGCCGCCCTTGGCCGCCACATCCTCGCCGAACAACAGCGTCTCCGGATACTTCGCCATCAGGTCCGTCAGCGCCCGGTTGATCTGTACCGCCAGGTGCCGCGGGCCCGTCCGCTCCGGCAGGTTCTCCTCGCCGCCGAACGCCCGCACCCGCGCTGCGCGCTCCGGCGCCCGCGCCGCCTCCGCCCGCACGGCCTCCGCGTGATACGGCGCCAGCGGCCGGATCACTTCCTCCGGCGAGGTCAGCTTCGGCGCATCCGCCAGCGCATCCGCCTTGGCCTTCACCTCCGCGCGCGTCCGCTCGTACAACTCCAGCACTTCCTCCGCCGACAGATACCCCGCCTCGATCAGCAACCGCGCCGTCGCCAGCAGCGGATCGTGCCGCTCGCCCTCCTCGACCTCGGGCAACGGCCGGTACTGCACCTCCACGTCCGTCCCCGCGTGCCCCAGCAGCCGCACCACGCGCAGATGCAGAAACGCCGGCTGCCGCGCCCGCCGCACGTATGCCGCCGACTCCTCCGTCACGCGGTATGCCTCGACCAGATCGAGCCCGCTGCCCGTGAAGTACCGGATCCCCGGCCGGTGCCGGAACGACGCCTCCACCCAGCCCGGCGGCGTCCGCACCGAGATCCCGATCCCGTTGTCTTCGCAGACGAACAGCAGTGGCACCGGAATGCTCTGATGCGCTGCCCACCCCGCCGCGTTAAAGGCCCCCTGCGACACCGAGTGGTTGACGCTCGCATCGCCGAACGTGCACAACACGATGCTGTCGCGCGGCCGGTCCGCACCCACGACGAACTTGCTCGCCCGCCCGAGCGCGATCGCCGCCCCGACCGACTTCGGCAGATGCGACGCGATCGTGCTCGTCTGCGGTGGCACGTTCAACGGCCGGCTCCCCCACACCTTGTGCCGCCCGCCCGCGATCGGATCGAGGCTCGACGCCATCTGGCTCAGCAGCGTGTCGCGGATCGGATCGACCCCCGGCACCTGCCGCGCCCGCTCCACCATCAGCGCGCCGCTGCGATAATGCAGAAACGCCATGTCCGTGTGCCGCAGGATCCGCCCCAGCACGACGTTCCCCTCGTGCCCCGCCCCGCCGATCGTGTAATACGCCCGGTCCTGCGCGCGCAGCTCTCGCGCGATCAGGTCCAGGTGCCGGCTGGCGAGCTGCGACTCGAACATCTCCAGCAGATCGCGCCCGCGGAGCGGATGATCGTCGCACACCGGCTCATCCAGCGCGCGCCGCGGCCCCCCCGCCCCGGCCGACGCCGCCTGCTTGCAATACGCGATGAAGTTGTGGTCGACGATCGGTGCGCGGTTAATCATGATCGACTATCTTCATTCCGGCGATCGGCGATCCGCCGCTAGAACGTCGCCACCCCCGTGATTTCGCGCCCGACGATCAGTTGGTGGATCGTCTCCGTCCCCTCGTACGTGATCACGCTCTCCAGGTTCAGCATGTGCCGCACCGGACAGCACTCGACGCAGATGCCCCCCGCCCCCAGCAGGTCCCGCGCATCGCGCGCCACGTCCAGACCCATCCGCACCGCGTGCCACTTGGCAAGCGACACCTGCGTGTGATGCATCTCGCCCTTGTCCTTCAGCCGCCCCAGTTGCAGCACCAATAGCTGCGTCGCCGTGATTCGCCGCACCATCTCCGCCAGCCGGATCTGAATCGTCTGCTTGTGCGTCAGAGGCGAGCCGAACAGCACGCGGTTCTTCGCAAACGTCAGCGCTTCCTGGAAACACGCCTGCGCGGCCCCCACCGCGCCCCAGGCGATCCCGTACCGGGCCTGCGTCAGACAGCTCAGCGGCGCGCCGAGCCCCTCGGCCTTCGGCAGGCGGTTGGCGTCCGGCACCCGGCAGTTGTCGAAGAACAGCTCCGACGTCACCGACGCCCGCAGCGAAAACTTCCGCGGAATGTCGCGCGCCGTATACCCCGGCGTTCCCTTCTCCACCAGGAACCCGCGCACGCCCCCGTCCGTCATCGCCCAGACGATCGCCACGTCGGCGATGGTGCCGCTGGTGATCCACATCTTCGCCCCGTTGATCACCCAGTCGCCGCCCTGCTTGCGCGCCGTCGTCTTCATCGTCCCCGGGTCCGACCCGCCGTCCGGCTCCGTCAGCCCGAAGCAACCCAGCTTCTTCGCCCGCGTCATCTCCGGCAGCCAGCGGTCCTTCTGCTCCTCCGATCCGTACTCGTGGATCGGAAACATGCACAGCCCGCTCTGCACCGAGGCAAAGCTGCGCAGCCCGCTGTCCCCGCGCTCCAGCTCCTGCATGATCAGCCCGTAGGCCACGTTGTTCAGCCCCGCGCAGCCGTACTTCTCCGGCAGCGTCGGCCCGAACATCCCCAGCTCCGCCATCTGCGGCACCAGTTCCATCGGGAACCGCTCGTGCTCGAAGCAGTCCGCGATGATCGGCAGCACGCGCTCGTCGACGAACCGTGCCACCATGTCGCGCACCTGCCGCTCTTCCTCCGAATACAGCCCGTTGACGTCGTAGAAATCCGGTGCCACAAGATCGCGCACGCTCAGCCTCCTCGTCCTGCCCCGTCCGACACCGCCCGCGCCTGCGGGCCGCCCGCCCGGCCGCCGCGCCGAGGTCACCGACCCCGAACGCCGCGCCCGACCGCCGAACCTCGCATTCTAAGTCAGAGTGCCCGAAAACGAAATGAAGCGGCCTCGCGATCAGGCCGCGCCAAGTGCGTCCAAATAGCGCTCGGCCGCACCGACCACCCGCTCCGCCACCTGTTCCACCGTTCCGTCCAGGATCGCCCCCGACGCCTGGTCGTGCCCGCCCCCGCCGAACTGCTGCGCCAGCGCCAGCACGCTGATCCCCCGCTCTCCGCGAAAGTTGATTCGGATCTTCCCTGCGTGCCCCTCGCTGAACAGCAGCGCGATCTGCACACCGTCCAGCAGCCGCACGATCCCCACCTGATCGTCGATGTCGCTCGCCGTGCAGCCCGTCCGGCTCAGCTCCGCCAGGCTCACCGTGCTGTACGCGATCCGCCCCCCCGCCGCCAGCTTCGTGTTGTCATACACCACACGCTGCAGCGCAAACTCCCCCGCGTTCAGCGACCGGCACATCCGCTGGCCGATCAGCTCCACGTCCGCATGCGCCTCGACGATCCCCGCCGCCGCCCGGAACGCCGCCTTGCTGCTGCTCGGCAGCGAAAACCCCGACGTGTCCCCCCACACCCCCGCGTACAGCAGCGACGCCGTCGTCGCGTCGATCGGCAGCCCGCACCGCCGCAGCACAAAGTAAACAATCTCACAGGTGCTCGACGCCTCGGGCACCACAAAGTTAACCTTTGCGAACCCCTCGTTCGTCTCGTGATGATCGATGTTGATCGTCCGCTCCCCCGCCGCCGCCAGCGCCTCCCACTTCCCCGGCAGGTTCACCCGCGACGGCTTGGCCGTGTCCAGCACCACGGCCGTGTCGTACGCCCCCTCCGCCGCCCCCGCCAGAATCGGCACCCCCGCCAGCTCCAGCATGAACTCCAGCCGCCGCGGCACCGCCCGGTCCCGCACCGCCACCATCACCTCGTGCCCCCCCGCCCGCAGCGCCCGCGCCAGCGCAAAGTTCGACCCCAGGCAATCCGCATCCGGCGTCACGTGCCCGGCGACGATCACCCGCCGCCCCGCCAGCAGCCCGTCCACCAGCCCCTGCGGAATCTCGTACGGAAAGTCGTTGTTCGCGCTCGACATGCCGCGCTCCGACCTCTTCTCCGGCGCGTGCGCGCCCCCGCCCGGCCGCATCAGCCCGTTCCTCACCAGCCCGAACCCGACCGCACTCGCGCCCCTACGGCCCCTTGTGACCCAGCGGCGCCAGCGTCATCGTCATCCGCCGCCCGTCCACCCGCGGCTCACGCTCCACCTTCGCCACGTCCGCCAGCTCCGCGATCACCTCCTGAAAGATCGCCAGACCGCGGTCCTGGTGGAACCGCTCGCGCCCCCGGAAGTTCATCGTGAACTGCACCTTGTCGTTGCGCGAAAAAAACTGCCGCGCCTTGGCCACCTTGATCTCCCGGTCGTGCTTGTCCGTCTTCGGCCGCATCCGCAGCTCCTTGAGCTGCGTCTCGTGCGTGTGCACCTTCTTCTTGTGCTTCTGCTTCTGCGCATACCGCCACTTGCCGTAATCCATGATCCGGCACACCGGCGGACGCTCCAGCGGCGCCACCTCCACCAGGTCCATCGCCGCCTCCGCCGCCAGCCGCAGCGCCTCCGCCGTCGGGATCACCCCGAGCTGCTCCCCATCCTCGCGCACGACGCGCACCGGCGAGATGCGAATCTGCTCGTTCACCCGATGGTGTTGCTTCTGTGTAACGATTGTCAATCACCTTCCTTTCAATGGAAACATTGCGTCACGCGATCATTACACCGAATATACACAACCCGGCCGCGCACGCCAACAAACTATTCCTTCCGTCCCAGATCCCGGCTCCGCACCTCCGCCAGGCACCCGTCAATAAACTGCTCCAGCGAAAACGTCCCTAACACCCGCCCCTCCCGGTCGTTGACGTTCACCGTCCCCGCCGCCGCCTCCTGCTCCCCCACCACCACGATGTACGGCACCTTCATCTGCCGCGCCTTGTGCTTCTTCGGCCCGATCTTGTCGCTGCTCAGGTCCGCCTCCGCCCGGAACCCCGCCGCATGCAGCCGCCCGTGCACCTGCCGCGCATACTCCTCGCTCTTCTCGCTGATCGGCGCCACCACCATCTGCACCGGCGCCAGCCACAGCGGAAACGCCCCCGCATACTGCTCGATCAGGATCGCCACAAACCGCTCCATCGACCCGAACGGCGCCCGATGAATCATGATCGGCCGGTGCGGCCGGTTGTCCGCCCCCACGTACTCCAGCCCGAACCGCTTCGGCAGGTTATAGTCGAGCTGCACCGTCCCGAGCTGCCACGACCGCCCGATGCAATCCCGCACCACAAAGTCGATCTTCGGCCCGTAGAACGCCGCCTCCCCCGGCTCCTCCGTATACTGCATCCCCATCCCGCGCACGACGTTCAGGATCACCCCCTCCGCCTGCTCCCACGTCTCCGGGTCCCCGACGTACTTGTCTGACGCCCGATCCCCCAGCCCCACCCGGCACCGCGCATCCGTCAGCCCCAGCGTCTTCAGCACCAGCAGCGTCAGCTCCACCGTGCTCTGCAGCTCCGCCTCCTGCTGCTCCGGCGTGCAGAACAGATGCGCATCATCCTGCGTGAACCCCCGCACCCGCAGCATCCCCGCCAGCTCCCCGCTCTTCTCCTGCCGATATACCGTCCCGAACTCCGCCAGCCGCAGCGGCAGATCGCGATAGCTCCGCGGCTGCGAAGCATATATCTGAATATGGAACGGGCAGTTCATCGGCTTGAGCAGATACCCCTCCGCGCCGCGCAGCCACTCGCTCACGATCTCGCGCTTCTTCTCCCGCGGCGCCTCCGCCGGCCACTCCGGCTTCCCGCCCCCCAGCGCCTCGATCGCCCGCAGCAGCCCCGCCTCCTCGCCCGGACTTCCCCCATCCGCCACGCACTCCGCCAGCTTTTCCAGCACCGGCAGCCACGCCTCCTCATACAGCGGCGGGAACTGTGCCTCCTTGTAATACGGAAAGTGCCCGCTCGTCCGAAACAGATCGAGCTTCCCCACGTGCGGCGAATACACCGGCAGATACCCGCGCTGCACCAGCTCCGCCCGCAGCCACTTCTCCAGCTCGTGCCGCACAATCGCCCCGGCCGGCGCCCACAAAATCAGCCCCTGCCCCACCAGGTCGCTCTGCGTGAACAACCCGAGCTGCTTGCCCAGCACCCGATGATCCCGCTTCCGCGCCTCCTCGAGCTGCTGCAAATACGCCTTCAGCGACTTGCTCGACGGGAACGCCGTCCCATACACCCGCTGAAGCTGCTGCTTCGTCGCGTCCCCGTGCCAGAACGCCCCGCTCACCTGCATCACCTTGTACGCCGGGATCCGCCCCGTGCTCGGCAGATGCGGCCCCGCGCACAAATCCTCAAAGTCCTCCCCCACCCGGCTCCCCGTCACATAGAAGCTCAGCACCTCCCCGTCCGCCCGCTCCGCATTATCGACTTTGTACGCGTTCCCCTCCGCGCACACTTTCTTCATCCCCTCTTCGCGCGACATCTCCACCCGCGTGAACGGCCGGTCCTCCTTCACGATCCGCGCCATCTCCGCCTCGATCGCCGCGAAGTCGTCCGGCGTGATCGCCCGGTCCAGATCGATGTCGTAATAAAAACCGTTCTCCACGGGCGGCCCGTACACCAGCTTCGTCTGCGGGAACAGCTTGCAGATCGCCTCC
>CAZNDQ010000142.1:0-8928 GCA_964571825.1 uncultured Planctomycetales bacterium
CCTCCACCTGCCGCCGGCACTGCGGACAGAGGCTGGTCGTCGATTTGATGCGCGTACGGATGGCCAGTGATGTGTTCATCTAGCCGTAGGCAAAGACGTACTCTTTGAGGAAATAGCTGCACGCGCTGAGGAAGAAAGTGAGCTGGCCGAAGTACAATCCGAAGCCGAGCAGGCGCGGCGGCGACGTTCCGCGCTCGACGGTGGCGTCGCGCCGCGCGGCCCGCGCGCGCCCGGCGTAGAGGGACCGCGCCACCGCGAAGCTGTTGAACAGGCCGTAGGTGAGCACGAGCAGCAGGCTGACCACGACGAGCAACAACGCCGACAGGCTCGCCAGGTCGTTGTGCGGCAGAATGATCGCCGGCAGCGGGCTGAGCACCACCAGCAGCGGCGGCCAGACGAGCCGCACGATCGCGCGCGGCAGCGACGGCGCCTCAACTGATGCAGTGGGCATCGCGCCGCGCCGCACCGCCGCCTCGACCACCTCGCCGCACTGCGGGCAGCGACTGGCCGGTACGCCGCTGAGATTGTGGCCGCACGTCGAACACGACAGGCCGTCCATCGACCGCCTCCTTTCCCGCGCCGCCCGGCGGCCACAAGCGCCGATGCCCCCGGCCGCGATGCTCATTCTACCGCCCGCCAGTGTGTCCGGCCGCGCGCCCGGCCGCCACGCTGCGGCGGCTCCCGTTGCGGGCAGGCGTTACAGGCTGGCGATCACGCAAACCGTGCAACCGCCGAAGCCGACGCCGACCTGAAAGATGTAGAGCCCAATTGTCGAGAGCGCGATGAAGATGCGGTCCGGCCCGCGCGCCGCCTCGGCCGCGGCAGCGAGCGCGCGGTTCACCGCCAGCCGGCGCGAGACCTGTAACGCGTTGAAGAAACCGTAGGTCAGCCCGAACAGGCCGGTGAGAATGGAGAGCCACATCGTGATCTCGAATAGCGGGATGGAAGAGCTACGGTCAGCGATGGACCACGGCACGACGGTCAGCACAAACAGGGCCGGCGGCCAGAGCAGCCGCAACATCACCTCGCGGAGCGAGATCGGCCGGCCGCGCAGCCCCCGCCGCCGCGCCAGCTCGTCCGCATCGAACGCCTGCCCGCACTCGGGGCAGCGCGGTTCGGCAAGCCCCGTGAGGTTGTAGTTGCATTGCGGACAATAGAGCGTCGTCACCGCACCCGGCCCTCGACTCAGCGTCCCGACCGCCGTGGCTCGCCGCGCGGCCGCATGCGCCTCTTTCAGTTCGAGCCTGTCCGTGATTCTACCGCCGGCGGCAGGCGAATCGCCAACGGGCTTGCCCCGCGCGCTTCCGGGATGTATAGACCAGTTGTCCGGGAGAGAGCGGCTCAAGATGGACGAGAGATATCCGTCAAAGCGCTTGTTTCGGCGCAGGCTCGGCCTGGTCGGTTGCGTATTGATTGTGGTCGGCGCTGTGGCATGCGCGGCCAATCCGCCGGCACCCCTTCCGCCCGCGTCGCAGCCGGCCGCGCCGGCTGCGCCGTCGGGTGAGCGGAGCGTCCGCCCCGGCATCAATGACAACTATCGCGAGGGCGGCATCGAAGAGTGGATCGCCCGCTTCGAGATTGAGAGCCGCGAAATCTATGCGCACCGCGACGAGATCGTCCGCCTCGTCGGGCTTCGCCCCGGCCAGACCGTCGCCGATGTCGGGGCCGGCACCGGCCTGTTCACGCCGCTGTTTGCCGAGCAGGTGCGCCCCGGCGGGCTCGTCTTTGCCGTCGACATCGTGCCGCGCTTTCTCGCATACATCGACGAGCGCGCCCGCGCGGCCGGTTTCGGCAACATCCGCACCGTCCTCTGCCGCGAGGATTCGGTCGAGCTGCCGCCCGATTCCATTGACATTGCCTTCGTCTGCGACACCTACCACCACTTTGAGTACCCGCGCAGCTCGCTGGACTCGATCCGCCGCGCGCTGCGGCCGGGCGGGCAGCTCATCATCGTCGACTTCGAGCGCATCCCCGGCACCAGCCGCGAGTGGGTCCTCAACCACGTCCGCGCCGGCCGCGAGGAGGTCGTGGCTGAAATCACGGCCGCCGGCTTCGAGCCGCTGCGCACAACCTCCGAGGCTCCCTTCCTCAGCGAAAACTACTTCATCCGCTTTCGCCGCCCGGATTGAATTGTTTGGCTGCAGCACATTCGTTCGCAGTGGTAATGCGCAGCGATGTAGCGGGGAACCTCGACGCGCTGCCTCCGCAGATTCCGTCACGGCGCTGCCCGCGCAAATCGCTGCGCCGCCTACGACCTCGCCCGCGTCCGGTCCGGCGCCGCCTTGCGTCGCGCCCACGGCCGCAGCACGCGATGCTCCGGCGTGTCCGTCTGGTAACGCTGCCGCGACGACACCAGCCCGCGCCGGTGCAGCACCCGCAGCGCCTGCTGCACCGCGCTTTTTGACAGCCCGCTCTCATCTGCCATCGTCCGGTGGCTCAGCCGCACACTCTGCACGCGCTCGCCCAGCGTCCGCCGCCAGAGGAGCAAGTACACGAGAAACGCAGCCGGGGAGCGGTCATGCCCCACCAGGTCGCGCAGCAGCACGTCCACCACGTATCGATCCACGCGAAACGCCCGGTTTTCCGCTGTCATGTTTATTACTATAGCAGCCAACAAACGCCTTGATCCACTCGATTTGCGCTGCGTAGACTGATGCGTAAGAAAGGAGGCTTCGCACATGCTGAAGCGTATCAAGTTCCTGGCGGTTCCGGTCAAGGATCAGGGCAGGGCCCTCGAGTTCTACACGAAGAAGCTCGGCTTCAAGATCTTCACCGATCAGACGATGGGTGAAATGCGCTGGATCGAACTGCAGATCCCCGGTGCGGAAACCATGCTCGTCCTTCACCACAAGCCGGCCCACGCCGCCAACGGTGAGCCCGCTGTCGCCCTCGTCGCCGACAACGTCCAGGCCACCTTCGACGAGCTGCGCGCCCGGGGCGTGGAGTTCACCCAGCCGCCGAAGAAGGAGCACTGGGGCGAATACGCCACGTTCAAGGACAGCGAAGGGAATCTGGTCCTCTTCAGCAAGGGATGACCTGAGCCTCCGCGACGAAGGGCCCCTGCCGGCGGGGCCGCGTGCGGGCGAGTTCTGCCCTTCACTGCCGTATTCATCCGCGCCGCCCCAGCCGGCGCATCGACACAGCCACCGGCATCGATCTGATCGAAGGTGATGCCGCGCGCGGCTCGGTCCGCATTCAATCCCCTCGTGACGGCATGGCCACGTGGCTGTCCGCGCGATTATCGCGTCACTTCGCTGACCACCTCGCCGTTGATCACCACGCCGACGCAATGCGTCGCATACTCGAACGGATCGCCGTCGTAGAGCGCCACGTCGCCGTCCTTGCCCACCTCGATCGACCCGACGCGGCCGTCGATCCCCAGCATCCGCGCGGCGCCGATCGTGATCGTCCCCAGCGCCTCCTCGAACGTCAGCCCGTTGGCGGCGCCGATTGCCGCCTCGAAGAGCACCACGCGCGTCTTGGGCACGTAACTCTCGTACCCGCTCTGCATCGCCACCGGGATCCCCGCGTGCAGCAGCTTCGCCGCCGTCTCGAAGCTCAGGTTCTTCATCTCGCCGAACGCCCGCGTCATCGAGGGATGAATGACGACCGGCACTGCGGCTGACTTCAACTCGTCGACCAGCAGGTAACTCTCGGCTGCACCGTCCAGCCACACACGCAGCCCGAACTCCTCCTTCAGCCGCAGCACACTGGCAATGTCCTGCGCATTATTCGCCGTGATCAGTAGCGGCAGCTCCCCGCGCAGTACGCGCCCCAGCACCTCGGCCCGCAGGTCGCGGTCCGGCCGCTTGTCCGCCGGCGCCTTCTCGCGCTTTCGCTCGTACTCCTGCGCCCGGATCAACTCCGCCCGCAGCATGGCCATCGCCTTGCCGCGCGTGCCCGGAGACTTGCCGCCTTCGCCCTCGCCGCCGCCCCCACCGCCACGACCGCGCTCGCGCTTCAGCGCCATCGGGCTCAGCGTCGCCGCCAGCGCCGCCGACTCGACCAGTACCGCCTCGGCCACCGTCCGCCCCGTCGTTTTGACGATGGCCGTCTGCCCCGACATCAGCTCCCCCGGCGCATGCCCCGTGTGTAATGTTGTGATCCCGTAGCTCCGCACATACTCGATCAGTTCCTCCTGCGGGTTGTACGCGTCGATCGCCCGCAGCTCCGGCTGCAGCGGCGCCGACCGCTCGAGCTGATCCTGATCATGCGGAATGTTATAAATGCCCGTCAGTCCCGCCGTACTGTGCGCATCGATCAGCCCCGGTGTCACAATTTTCGCGCTCAGCACGCGGTACCCATCCGGGCATGTCACTTCCGCCGCCGGCCCCACGGCTGTGATCTTCCCCTCGCGGATCACGACCACGCCGTCCGCGATCGGCGCCCCGGCCATCGTGAACACCGTCTCCCCGCGCACGCACACCTGCCCCCGCGCTGGCCCCGCCGCGCCGAGCACCGCCGTCACCGCCAATATCACCTTGCGTTTTGTCACATCTGCCCCTCCGCATAGCAGCACAGGTACGGCGTGGCTGCCTCGCCCGCCCCGTATCCGCCGACCGCGTACAAATAGTCCTTCGGGTCCGACCGATCGAACACCTTCTCCCCTTCCACCCACGTCTCCAGCACCTTCGTGTACACGCTCAGCGGATCGCCCGAGAGCACGATGAAATCCGCGTCCTTGCCCGCCTCCAGCGACCCGACGCGCTCGCCCAGATCGAGCATCTCCGCCCCCGACAGCGTCACCGCGCGCAGCGCCGCCTCGCGCGAAAGCCCCGCCCGCGTCCCCAGCGCCGCCATCCGCAGAAACAGCCGCGCATCCGTGATCCAGTCATCCGTGTGATACGCCACCTTGACGCCCGCGCGCTCCAGCACCCCCGCCGTCTCGAAATTCAGATCGTGCGCCTCCAGCTTCCCCCCCGGGCTGTCCGTCAGAATCACCGAACAAAGCACCCCCGCCGCCGCGATCTCCTCCGCCACCTTCCACCCGTCGCTCACGTGATGCAGCACGACGCGAAACCCGAACTCCTCGCGCAGCCGCAGCACCGTCATGATGTCATCATGGCGATGCGTGTGATAGTGCACGATCCGTTTACCCTCCAGCACCTCCACCAGCGCCTCCAGCCCGATGTCGCGCGGAGGCGCTTTCTCGACATCCCCCGCGAACTTCGCCAGCTTCTCCCGATACTCCTGCGCTTTGATGAACCGCTCGCGCACCAGCGCCGCCGACTTGCCCCGCGTCCCCGGAAACGGCGGCTCGCGCATCGAGTTCGTCCCGTTGGCCATCTTCAGCCCCCCCATCGGCCGGCCATCCCCGTCCCGCACCATCAGCTCCTCGATGTTGTTCCCCCGCCGCAGCTTCAGATACACCGTCTGCCCGCTCAGCAGATGCCCCGACCCCGGCATCACGTTGATCGTCGTCAGCCCGCCCGCGGCCGCCCGCCGAAACCCCGACTCCAGCACGTTGATCGAATCGCTGATCCGCACGTCCGGCTGCAACGGCCCCGACCCGTCCGCCCCGCCGATCCCTCCGATGTGAATATGCGTGTCCACCAGGCCCGGCATGATCACTTTCCCCGCGGCCTCGATGCGCGTTACGTTCGTCGGAAGGCTGACTTTGTCCGCCGGCCCGACGCCGACGATCTTGCCGTCAGCGAAAATCAGCGTCCCGCGCTCGATCTCCGGCCCCGACACCGGGATGATCCGCGCCCCGACCAGCGCCACCGGCCCCTCTTGCGCCTGCACCGTCTGCGCACACGCCACCACCCCGACCAGAAGTATGATCCTCTTCAACACCAACCCCTCCTGTATTCGCATATGCTTACCACGATATTACTATTCTGCCTATTCCGCATTCCGCATTCCGCAATTGAACGGCACACCCAATCGCATCCAATCGCCCCTGCACTCCCGCCCACTATAACACCCTTGCGAACACCGCCTTGAGATATCCGCTCTCCGGCACCCCCGCCATCACGGGATGATCCGGCCCCGCCCCCGTCTCCATGACAATCTGCATCCCGCGCCCCGCCCGCTGCGCTGCGCCCGCCACCACACGCCCGAACTCCTCCCGCGACACCAGCCCCGAGCAACTGCACGTCAGCAGCAGCCCCCCCGGCCGGACCAGCATCACCCCCCCGGCATTCAGATCCGCGTACTTGCGCATCCCTTCATCATACTCCTCCCGCGCCGCCACGAACTTCGGCGGGTCAAGCACCACTACGTCGAACGTCCGCCCGTTCGTCCGCATCTGCCGCATGTACGCAAACGCATCCGCGTGCACGTACTGCACCCGCACCTGGTTGAGGTTCGCGTTCTGCCGCGCCAGTTCGATCGCCTCTTCATCCAAGTCCACTCCTGTCACGCTCGCCGCCCCGCCCAGCTTCTTCGCGTAGATGCCGAACCCGCCGCTGTAGCAGCACACGTCCAGCACATCGTCCGCCCCGCGCACCAGCCGCGCCAGCCGCGCCCGGTTTTCCCGCTGATCGCAGAAAAACCCCGTTTTGTGCCCGCCGCGCGGATCGACTCGGAACCGCACCACGTTCTCGCGCACAATCAGCGTCCGCGGCCCCTCGTCCGAATCCCCCGGCCGCACCGCAAACCCCTCCAGCCGCTCCACCCGCTCATCCGCCCGCACAATAAACTTGTGGATCCCCGTCTGCTCCCCCAGCATCCGCTTCAACATCCCCAGTCGCTGATACACCCCCAGCGAAAACACCTCGATCGCAATCCAGTCGTCGTATCGCTCCGCCACCAGCCCGCTGATCCCATCCCCCTCCGCATGCACCAGCCGATACACGTTCGTCTCTTCTCGCTCCGGATGTAGTGCTTTATGTAGGGTGGGTGAAGCGAAGCGTAACCCACCTTTTCCCTCGCAGCCCGCATCGCGCTCGTCGCCACCAGTGCTGTCATCCTGAGCTTGTCGAAGGATCTCGGGCGAGCGCAGCGACGCCCGCTCATCCCCTTCGTGGCTCCGTGGCTTCGTGGCTTCGTGGCTTTCTTCTCCTGATTTCGCATTCCGCATTCCGCATTCCGCATTCGTCGCAATCGCGCCAAAGAGCCTCTCTCGCCACCGTACGGCCAGGCTCAACCGCTCCCGAAAAAACGCCTCGTCCACTGGCTCTCGCTGGTTCGTCAGCATCCGCACCGCGATCTGCGACCGCTCATGCCAGAACCCGTGCCCCACCAGCGCATCGCCGCGGTCGTAGACCGCCACGATATCCCCCGACCGCGCGGCCGGGTCCACCTGCCCCACCATCTTGCGATAGATGAACGCCGCGCCTCCCCCCGCGCGCACCCGCAGCCACGGGTATGGTGCAATATGCTCCTTCGGTGCCGTATGTGCCTCCGCCGCCGCACGCGCCCCCGACGCCTTTTCCCCGGCTGGCCGGTCGCCGCGCGACGCAGGGCGAGTCTTCGACCCGCCGGCTTTCTTCGCCTTCGACTCACGCCCCATACGGGCATCTTGGTGTGCGCCGCCCCATTCCGCAAACCGCAATCGCGCCGGGATGATCCCCGTGCCGCGCGATCCGCCCGACCGCCTCCGTCATCGTCACGTGGATGACCAATTCCGCCACGAATCAGGCCGGTGATCGCGCCAGCGCACCGGCCGGGCATACAATAGGCGTCGCGAGGCCCCTTGCCGGTGCGCCACCAGCGCCCACCAACGGGTTCGTGCCCTCGGAAAACCCCGATGAACCGCCGCCCACCACCGGCTGCCCCATCCGCGCTCGCGGGGGTTCGCGCCCTCGCCTGGGTTCGTGCGCGGCAGCTCGCCAATCTCGTCGGCCAGGCGGCGCGGGAGACGCCGCTCAAACTGGCCAGCACCGTCCTGTTCATGGCGCTCATCTGGGCCGCGCTCTATCTCTTCTTCTACACCATCTTCGACATGTTGCAGAGCCGGATGGACTTCGAGTGGGTGGTGGCGATCCCGCTGGTCTTTCACTTCTTCTTTGTCGCGCTGACCGTCCTGCTGATCTTTTCTAACGGCATTCTGATGTACGGCACGCTCTTTGGCCGCGCGGAGGCCGGCTATCTCTTCACCGCGCCGATCGCGCCGCGCTCGGTGGTACTCATCAAGTTCATCGAGAGCCTGGTTTTCAGTTCGTGGTCGCTGATACTGCTGGGTCTGCCGCTGATGATGGCGATGAGCCAGGTGGAAGAGGAGCCGGCCGTTTTCTATCTGCTGTTCCTCGGATTGTTCATCGCTTTCGTGCCGATTCCCGGAGCGATCGGTCTGCTTGCCGCCTGGGCCGCGGGCATGTGGTTTCCGCGCACGGCCAAGCGCTGGCTGACGATCATCACCGGGCTGCTCATGCTCGGCGCCGCGACCTGGCTCATGCTGACCTGGCACGGCGCGGCACAGGCCACCGTCGAACGTTGGCTCACCGTTTTCCTCAACCGCATGGACGTCGTCAAGTTCGCGCTTCTGCCGAGCACCTGGGTCTCCAAGGGCATCGACTTCGCCGTCCGCGGCCAGATCGGAGAGGCCGCGCTGTACCTCTTCATCACTGTCTCCAACGCGTTGTTTCTCTCCTGGGCTGCGCTGCGGATCGTCTCCCCCCGCGTCGTCTCGGCCTACGCCCATCTTCAGTCTGCGCCGTCGCTGATTCGCCGCCGAACGGGATGGTCGGCACACCTCGGGCGCGTCCTCTTTGCGCTGCTGCCGCCGCTGCAGCGCGAGCTGGCGCTCAAGGACCTGCGGACCTTCGTCCGTGACCCGCTGCAATGGTCGCAGCTCGCCATTCTCTTCGGACTGATGGCGCTCTACGTGGTCAACGTGCCGCAGATCAACCCTGACTTCGCCTCACGACCGACCCAGGTATTGATTTCGTTCCTGAATCTGGGGGGGGTCAGCCTGATTGTGGCGACCTGCACCAGCCGCTTCGTCTTTCCGCTGATCTCGCTCGAGGGGCATCAACTGTGGGT
>CAZNDQ010000143.1:0-8912 GCA_964571825.1 uncultured Planctomycetales bacterium
GAGCGCGTGCCGATGACGATGCTGCGGCGGCGGATCGCCGAGCGGCTGGTGCAGGCGCAGCAGACGGCGGCGCTGTTGACGACATTCAACGAGATCGACCTGTCGGCGGTGCAGGAGATGCGGCGGCGGTTCGGGGAGGACTTCGAGCAGGAGTACGGGATCAAGCTGGGGCTGATGTCGTTTTTCGTCAAGGCGGCGATTGAGGCGCTCAAGCGGGTGCCGGCGGTGAACGCGGAGGTTCAGGGGACGGAGATTGTCTATCACAATTACTTTGACATCGGGGTGGCGGTGGCGACGGAGCAGGGGCTGGTGGTGCCGGTGCTGCGGGACGCGGACGGGTTGAGCTTCGCGGAGACGGAGCGGGCGATCGCGGACTTTGCGGCGCGCGCGCGGGCGCGGAAGCTGAGCGTGGAGGAGCTACAGGGGGGCACGTTTACGATCACGAACGGGGGGGTGTTCGGGTCGCTGCTGAGCACGCCGATCGTCAATCCGCCGCAGAGCGGGATTCTGGGGCTGCACACGATTCAGGAGCGGCCGGTGGCGCGTGAGGGGCAGGTGGTGATCCGGCCGATGATGTACGTGGCGCTGACGTACGACCATCGGCTGGTGGACGGGCGGGAGGCGGTGACTTTTCTGCGGCACGTGAAGGAGACGATCGAGGTTCCTTCGCGGATACTGATCGAGGTCTGATTCGCATCTCCGATTCGGTCAATCGCCGGGCGGCTCGTTCGCGCGCGTGCGGATGAGGTCGTCGGCCTGCGCGGCGAGGGCGGCGGCGGCGGGGTCGTCACGCAGGTTGCCAAACCGTTCGCGCAGGTGGGCGGTGGCGCGGACGCTGCGCTCCAGGATCGGCTGCTCCAGTTCGTCGGCGCGCTGAGCGATCGCGTCGGCGGTTGGTGCGTGGTTGGCATCGGCGTCGTCAACGGAGGTGGCAGCGTGGCGGTGGGCAGCGCCGAGGAGGACACCGAGGACAACGGCGGCGCGGCGGAGGCCGTCGGGGCCGGGAAAGTCCTCGGCGTCGGGCTCCTCGCTGAAGGGGTCCTTGGGTTTGATGAGGTAGCCGCGGCCGTCAAACTCGGTGTAGCCGATGAGCCACTGCGGGGGCGACTGGAGACGGGCGTGGGCGCGGGCGACAAAGCGCGAGCGGGTCGCGCCGTGCTCGGCGGGGATGAGCCCGGCGCGGGCGGCGGCGGGGACGGGGCTTTCCTTGAAGTGCAGGATGAACGGGCCCTCGGCCTCGCGGAGCGGGTCTTTGAGCAGCAACAGGTATTTGCGGACGCCCTGGCTGCCGCTGCTGCTGAGTTTTGTCCACTGGGCAACATCGAGAACGGACTGTTCGAGTTCGGCGCGGGTTTTCCAGCGCAGCCGGGCGCGGAGGGCGGCGCCGTCGGCGCCGGCCCAGTAGCGGGCGAGGGCGCCGACGAGGACGCGGCGGGTCTCGTCGTCGATGGGGGTAAGCAGTTCGCGTGGCACGTCATTCCTGACGATGAGCGGACGGAAGACGGGGCGGTTGTCGCCGGTGCTGTATTTGCGGCCGTGTTTGGCGAGCTTTCCGGCGCGGGCTTCGTCGAGGAGGCGGGCGAGGACGGGCTCTTCGGCGGCGAGCTGATCGGCCGTGCGCTGGCCGCGCAGGGCGGCGCGATAGGCGTTGCAGAGGGCGCGGACGGCGCGGTCGGCAGCATCGTTGTCGAGGGTGCTGTCGAGGGCGGCCTGGAAGCGGATGGAGCAGGCGGCGCGGAGCAGGTCGAGCTGGAAGGGGCCGACGAACGTTTCGTCGAGGTCGATGAGGCCGAGATGGATGGCGGCGCCGACGGGGCCCTCGGCGTGATAGGTGCCGACGTTGCCGATGTGGACGTCGCCGTGGAGGAGGACGTCACCGGCGTCGTCGGCGAGCCAGTCGGCACAGTGAATGCGGCACCAGGCGTAGAAGAGATCGTCGGTGCCGCGGAAGAAGCGGAACTCGTCGGCGAGGATGCTGCGGACCTTCATCGGCAGTTCGCGGGGGTCGCTGGGCGAGAGCCAGGGGTTGAGGGAGCGCATCATCATGAGCGTCGGCGGGAGGGTGCGGTGGGACTGTGGCGGAGCTTCGGGGGTCTGTGCGTCTGCCGGTAGGCGCAGCGCGACGAGGGCGAGGGCGAGGCAGCAGGCGCGTCTCGCGCGGCCGGCGGGCCGGGAATCAGGCTGGGCCATTCGGACGTGCGTCCGGCGTGTGGAAGCTGTGAACATCGGTGTGCACCTCGCATAACGTCCTGCGATTCAGGTACTTGGCGCGGTGCCTGGCGCGTGCGCCGTTCGGACGGGTGGCGGCAAGGCCGCGAAACTTAATGCAATCTTAATGCCGTCTTGACTGTGCCGAAACAGGGGCTGGTTATAACCAGACTCACTTGAATCGGGCGCGGTTCAACGGCTCGCTTCCCGTTCTCGCCGTCTGGCGGACGTTATAGCACGAATCGTCTCGGAATCACAGGACATTCTCAGAAGGAAAGGGGAAAGGCGATGAGGAAACTGTTGGCAGCGGGCATTGCGCTGTGTGTGGCGTCGGCCGCACAGGCGCAGATGCGGATCACGGAGTACATGTACAGCGGGAACGATCTCGCAGCGTCGAATGGTGAGTTCTGGGAGCTGACAAACGTCGGCGGCAGCCCGATCGACATGACGGGCTGGAGCTTCGACGACGACAGCCGCACGCCGGGGACGGTGGACCTGAGCGTGTTCGGGATCGTGGCGGCGGGTGAGTCGGTGGTGATCGCCGAGGCGCCGGCCGCCGACTTCCGCGACAACTGGGGTCTGCCGGGCACGGTGAAGGTGCTCGGGGGCAACACGACGAACTTCGGGCGCGGCGACGAGTTCAATCTGTACGACGCTCTTGACGTGCTGGTCGATCGTCTGACGTACAGCGACCAGATCTTTTCGGGCACGTTTCGCACGCAGTTCGTCAGCGCGTGGGTGACGTACGCCGGACTGGGTCAGAACGACCCGTACGAGTTTGTCGGCTCGATGCAGGGCGACCTGCAGAGTTCGTACTTTGGCACGAACGGCGATCTGGGCAGTCCGGGCATGCACGTGATCCCGGAGCCGGCGATGTTGACGGTGCTGGCGCTGGGCGGTCTGGCGCTGGTGCGGCGGAAGCGGTAGGCCGGGGACTGCGGCGAGAACATATCCACGGAAGCGGTGCGGGGAAGGAAGCGAGCGGCAATCCGGTCGTCAAGGGGCGGTCTGCTCCGGGGCGGCCGGACTGCATTGGCGATCGGGTCAACGGACAAGGGATGGTCTTTGGGGACAGGCGGATGAACAGGCGCAGTCATGCGGTCGGAGGGAGCCGGGGGTTCACGCTGGTCGAGCTGCTGGTGGTGATCTCGATCATCGCGCTGCTGATCTCGATCCTGCTGCCGTCGCTGCGGAACGCGCGGGAGCAGGCGAAGCAGGTGGTGTGCGCGGCGAACCTGGCGAGCATCGGGAAAGCGTCGCATGCGTACTCCGTCGATAACAACGGTGCGTTTTGCAGCGGATCGTTTGATCCCAACCTCGCCAACGATCGCGACGGGCCGGTGGACCAGATCGGCTGGATCGCTGATCAGGTCAACTTCAAGCTCAACTTTCCAGCGAAAGGGCTGTGTCCATCGAACATGGCGAAGGTCAATCAGAAACTGTGTGACCGGGGCGATTCGTTCTACACGCTGGCGGAATCGACGAAGCTGATCGAGCGCGGCTACAACTCGAACTACACACAGTCCTGGTACATGGCGCGCACGGAAAGCAAGGAATACCCCTCCCCCGGCCCGCGCGACTTTCACGTGAAGAAGAAGAAGCACACGCTGGGCCCGTTGCGTGTCGAGCGAATGACCAAGGTCAGCCCACTGGTCGTCCCCCTTTTTGGCGACGGGGGGCTGGATGGCGACGGCAAGCCCAATGACGGAGACTGGTGGAACGGTCAACGGACGGTGAAGTCGCTTACGGACGGGCCGTACGGCGGGCGCGCGTTCGACTATCAAACATATACGGATTTTGGCCCGGCCCACGGGTTCGGCAGGGCACACAATCAACACGGGCTAAGTGTGCGTATTCGGGCGAACATCGCGTTTGCGGATGCGCACGTCGAGACGTTTCGCGACCACAAGACATTCGAAACCGGCGAAGACGCTCCAGATGGCGCGCTGACGGCCGAGGATTTTCAGGGCAAGGTGTTCGACGGTGTGCTCAGCCTGGGCCGGCGGGCCGAGGATGGACGGTGGCGCCGATAGGCTTTCGTACACAATCAACTCTCCCATTGGCAAAATTGAAAGAACGTTACTTCAACCGGAGGCAAGAAATGAAGCGGACGATGTGCACGGCTTTGCTGAGCCTGGTGTGGGTGGGCAGCGTGGAGGCGGTGGTGTTTCTCAATGAACTGTTCATCAATCCGGCGGGGAGCTACGACAATACGCAGGAGTTCATCGAGCTGCTGGGGACGCCGGGGAAGAAGCTGGACGGGTATGCCGTGGCGTTCTGCAACGGCACGCAGGAGAAGTACTTCGCGAGCATTCCGCCGCTCCCGGCGCTGACGCCGGAGATCGACGAGTTTTTCAGTCTGGACGGGCTGTCGCTGGGGGCGAACGGGATCCTGGTGATCACGCGCGGGGCGACGACGGGCTACAAGGCGACGCTGCCGGATGCGAACGTGGTGCGCTGGAATAACTTCTGGAACGGCGGGCTGGACACGCCGGGCGGGCTGGAGAATGACGGCTCGAACACGATCTTCCTGATCCGCAACCGGCCGGGTCAGACGCAGGCGGACCCGGGGAACCCGGCCGGTCTGCGCTGGGGCAAGGACATCGACCACGACTACGAGGTGATCTTCGACGTGGACGTGGACGGGATGACCATGGACCAGTTCGGCGACGGGAACCTCGACAAGGGCCAGCCGAACGGGCTCGGGGGCAACACGCTGGACCTGAAGGGGGCGAGCACGCTGGAAGACGTGTCGGACGATCTCGAGATTGTCGACGAGGTGAGCTACGAGCACGATCGCGGCTGGGAGTACGACCAGGACGATCGCAACGTGGACGTGGGTGCGGACGACCTGCTCAAGCAGCGCAACGTGCACGCGCTGGACGACCCGCAGGGGCTGAATCCGGACGCGCTGACGCGTGTGGACTACCGTACGAAGGGGCCGGGGTGGGCGCCGTTCCCGGGTGCGACGGGCGAGGGGCCGAACGGCAACAACTGGCAGGACACGGCGACGGAGCAGTGGATCCGCGGCGAGTCGTTCGTCTGCGACTTTGATTGCCCGGGAGGCCAGGGCGATCCGAACTTCGAGATGTTCTTCTTCGACACCTTCCCCAATCCCGATCCGAATTCGCTGAGCGGGTTCTTCACCGATACGCCGCTTTGGCTCGTCGGGACGTTCAACTACGCGAACGACTACGAGTACCAGATCATGGCCGGGCGGGTGAACCAGTACGCGACGGCGTTCATTCCGGGCGACGCGGACCGGGACGGCGACGCCGATCAGGAGGATATCGACAAGATCGCGGCCGTGTTCGGCAATGACGACTGGATCTTCAGCAACAGCTTCGAGGATGCGCCGGAGAGCGATGACGGCGACCCGGCGACGCAGACTCGGCCGTGGGACGTGGACGCGACCGGCGACAACGGCATCGAGCCGAGCGACATGCAGTGGACGCTGAACTTCCAGGGGGACACGACGGGGCGGATCGTCGGCGTGACCTATGACAGCACGACGCCGTCGGCGGTCGGGGTGAATCTCAACTCGAACGCGGGCGTGGGCTGCACGGTGAGCACGTCGGTGGGGACGCCGCGCGGGGCGACGGAGCTGTCGGTCGGGCAGACGGTTGAGATCACGGTGCTGGGGCAGGTGACGGCCGGGGCAAACAGCACGTCCGGGCAGGAGAACGGGATCATGCAGTACGTGCACGATCTGTCGATCTCGACGGGCGGCGTACTGAGGGTGGCCGACGTGAGCGCGGCCGGGGCGTTCAGCACGACGCGCGCGGCGATCGAGACGCCGCTGGGAACGGATGGCGATGGGGGCGTGGCGAGCATTAACGGGTACGCGACGAGCTTCGTGCAGGGGATCGGGTCGGCCGCGCCGCTGTACACGGTGACTCTGGAGGCGATCGGCGAGGGCTCGGCGCAGGTGTCGATCGCGCAGGCGTCGCTGGAGAAATTCGCGGCGAGCACGCCGCACGGGCTGAAGGTCGGTCACACGAACAACCACGGCAACCCGAGCGGCGCGGTCTACCCGGCGGCGCTGTCGTTCAGCGTGGTTTCCGCACAGGGCTGCACCTGCGGCGACATTGCCGACCCGGGCCTGGGCGAACCGGTCAACCTGACGGACTTTTCGGCGTTTTCGGTGTGCTTCGGGCTGACCGTGGCGTCGAATCCGGAGTGCGAATGTGCGGACCTCGACGTGAACGGCATCATCAACCTTTCGGACTTCAGCACGTTGTCGACGATCTTCGCGCAGGCGCCGGCGAATTCGCCGCCGTTCTGTCTCGAATAGCCGCCGGGGCGGGGTCAGCAGACTGCGGGGCCGCGTCAGCCGTTGTTGCGGCGCGGCCCCGTTTCCTGCGCGGGGGTTTCGCCAGGGGCAGGCTGCGGGATTTCGACGGTGATGGTGGTGCCGGCGCCGGGTTTGCTGTCGAGGCGGATGGAGCCGTTCATGACGATGACGGCGTGGCGGACGATGGAGAGTCCGAGTCCGGTGCCGCGTTTTTCGCCGGAGCGTGCGCGCTCCACCTGATAGAAGCGTTCAAAGACGCGTTCCTGCTCTTCCTCGGGGATGCCGCAACCGTCGTCGGCGACGGCGAGGAGCAGGCCGGCGCCGGTGCGCGCACAGCGGACGGTGACGTTCCCACCGGGCTCGGTGAACTTGATCGCGTTGTGGACGAGGTTGTCGAGGACGAGGGAGAGCAGGTGCCGGCTGGCGACGATGGTCTCGTTGTGCATGGTGGATTCGACGGACCAGTGGAGCGACTTTTCGCGCAGGGACTCGGCGAAGCGGTCGTGGAGATCGCGGAGCAGTTCGCCGACGCTGAGGGTGCTGGCGCGGAAGCTGCCGTCGGCGGATTCGAGGCGGGAGAGGCTGAGGAGATCGGAGACCATGGCGTCGAGGCGCATGCTGTGCTTGTCGATGACCCTGATGAGGCGGTCTGCGGTGGCGGGGTTTTCGTCGGGGGCGATGGAGCGGAGGGTCTCGACGGCCGCGCGGATGGCGGAGAGGGGGGTGCGCAGCTCGTGCGAGGCGTTGGCGACGAAATCGGTGCGGACCTTGATGGCCTGTGTCATGCGGTCGCGCATGCGATTGAGGGAGCGGGCGAGTCGGCCGATTTCGTCGGCGGGGCCGTGTTCGTCGATGCGGGCGGAAAGATCGCCGCGGGAGAGGCTGCGCGCAGCCGCGGTGATGCGGGCGATGGGATCGCTCCAGAGGCGGGCGAGCCAGAGGGCGAGGACGACGGCGGCGGCGAGGACGGTGACGGCGATGCGGAGGAAGATCTGGCGCGCCGCCTGCGCGCGGGAAATGACGCGGCGCATGGGCATGGCGACGCGGACGAACCCGCGCAGGTCGTCGGGCGTGCCGAGGCGAAGAGCGAAGTACATCATTTCGCGGTGGACGGTATTGGAGTAGCGCGTGGTAGCGCCCCAGCCGTCGCGCAGGGCGAGCCGCACTTCCTCTCTGCCGGCGTGGTTTTCCATGCCCGTGGCGTCGGCGGAGGAGTCGCCGTAGACGGTGCCGTCGGGGGCGATGAAGGTGACGCGCGCCTCTTCCCCCTCGGCGGACCCGGCGGCGCGGGCGATCTCGTCGAGCCGCGCGGCATATGCCCCGTCGAAGATGGGCTCGACCTGATAGCGGAGGATTTCGGCGTGCTTGCGGAGGTGGCTCTCCATCTCCTGGGCATAGAAGCGGTCGAAGGCGCCGAGGATGAGCCAGACGCAGGTCGCGACGACGAGCACCAGCAGCAGTGCGGTACCGAGGAAAACCCGCCAGAAGAACTTGCCGCGGATATGCATGTCCGGTCCGGCGCGTCAGCGTGCGGGCTGACGGAAGGTGTAGCCGACGCCGCGAACGGTCTGGACCCAGGCGGCGCCGGGTCCGAGCTTCCTACGCAGCGCCGTGATGTGGACGTCGATGGTGCGATCGGTGACGGCGACGCCCTGGCCGAGGACGGCGGCGATGAGCCGGGCGCGGTCGAGGACGCGTCCGCGGGCCGCCATCAGCGCCCGAAGCAGACGAAACTCGGTGGCAGTGACGGAGACGGGGTCGCCGTTGACGGTCAGTTGGTGGTGGCTGGGCACCAAGCGGACTGGGCCTCCGCTGAGGACCTCGGTCTCGTCGTCGCCGCGTTCGGCGCGGCGCATGACGGCGGCGACGCGCGCCAGGAGCAGCTTCATCGAGAAGGGCTTGGTGACGTAGTCGTCGGCGCCGAGGGCGAAACCGACGAGCTGGTCGGATTCCTCGGTCTTGGCGGTGAGCACGACGATGGGAATGGCGGCGGTGGCGGCGTCGCGCTTGAGGCGGGCGATGATCTCATCGCCGGAGGGTGCGGGGATCATCCGGTCGAGCAGGAGCAGATCGGGCGGTTCACGGCGAATCTGTTCGAGGGCAGCTTCGCCGGAGGCGACGGTGCGGCATTCGTATCCTTCGCGCTGAAGGTTGAAGCTGAGCAGATCGGCGATGTCCGTTTCGTCCTCGACGATGAGGACGGTGCGGCGCGGCTGGCCGGGCGGAGCATCGCTTCGGGCAGGAGCACTTTGCGTCGCCTGTCTCATACCGATTCCCCAACGACGGAATCCATCGCACGGTTCAACAACGGATGATGGGCGAGCATTATACCGTTCCGGGCGGCCGTCAACCACGGGGAACGTGCGAATCGATCCGTGTGGTCGGCGGCGGCGCGGCGGACGAGCGCAAT
>CAZNDQ010000144.1:0-8886 GCA_964571825.1 uncultured Planctomycetales bacterium
CTGCCGAGTGCCGTCATTCAAGTCGGAGTTCCCTCTGCTGCGGCCGCGCTGCCGCCCGCCGGCCAATCTAGTATCGGGCCGAACAGTGTCAACAAACCGTGCGTTCCCAGCAGCACCACGACGGGATACACCTCGTAATAGTCGCGCAGCTCGTCGAAATGCCCCAGGCAGAGCGCCCCCGCCAGCAGCGGTGCCGCGATCCACAACGCTCGGCGCAGGAAGAGCGGCTTCTCCCGCCACCGCCCCAGCACCAGCGGGGCGGCGAGCAGGAACAGCACGTTGAAGTTCGTCGGATAGATCGCGCCTGTCCGCCCGACCCAGTGAAAATGCAGGAAGAGGAACGGCCAGCGCCCCGGATCGCCGAGCAACGCCAGATTGCGCGGCAGGTGCCACTCCACCGCGCCGCCGGGATTGTCCGCGAAGACGACGAGTTGCAGCCACGCGCGAATCCCCGCCACAAGCGCGAACTGCACCGCCCCGTGCACCCACAGTGCCCGCCGCCCCATCGACCCGGCGTGCGCCAACAAATGCACCAGCACCAGCAGCACCGTTGTCTCTTTGCTCAGCGCCCCCAGCACCAGCACGGGATAGAACAGCCACCAGCGCCGCTGCGCCAGCAGGAGGAGCCCGAGCGTAAACAGGAACAGTTGCGGAAAGTCATAGTCGTAGCTGACGTAGCGGAAGAACACCGGCAGCCCCAGCAGCGCCGCGAGCGGCACCACCTCGCGCGCCGCGCGCGCCTCCGGATAGAAATACCGCACCCCCGCACGGAGCACGAGCGCAAAGCCGATCAGCGAGAGAAACTCCAGCCCGTAGGCCACGAAGTAAGTGAACGGATGCTTTTCGTCCGCCGCCGGCGTCGACTCCAGCAGCGCCATCAGCGGCCGGCTTTTCCACGCCGCGTTTTCGAAGCTGACCGACAGCCAATCGGACGTGTTCCACTCGATCACGCCCACGACGTACGGCAGCAGCGCCCGCGCCACAAACGGCCGGTGCGCCGTCCGGTCGATCATCTCCGTCAACCGCGCCTTCTCGAACGACTCCGGGTTGCCCGGGTTCTGGACGAACGCGAGAAAGACGAACTGCGCGCAGCCGAGGTACGCCGCCGCCCGCACCAGTCCGCGCATCCACTTACCCTTCATCAGTTCGCCTCTGCCCGAACGCCAGCCGCGCCCGGCGCGCGCAGCTCGTCTTCCGATCTCAGCCGATACACCCGCGCTGCGTCGTCGCCGTACACGCGCTCGAAGTACGCCGTATCATCGAACTTTTCCAGCGCCGTCCACCGCTCTTGCTCCACCTGCCCGACAAACACATGCGTGATCCCGTGCGCCGCAAGCAGTGCCCGCGCCCGCGCCGCCGCGTCCGTCGCCGCCGCCTCGCGCACGTCTGCCAGCGCCCGCTCCACGCGCTCGGCGTCGGCCGCGCGAAAGACGCCCACGTCCGAATCGGCCGGGTCGAGCACGCCCCACTGCCGCTCGGCCATCTGGACCAGCTTCACCCGTGCCGTCCCCGGATCGCTCTGCACGACCGCCTCGCGCGGCAACTCCTCGCGCAAATAGCGATACGCGCCGCGTTCGGCACGCCAGATCTCCCCCGGCTCGACGAACCGCCGCAGCGCGTTGCCCGGCGCCTCGTACAACCCCATCGGCAATCCGGCGATCGCCAGCACCACAAACGCCACCGGCACCGCGCGCCGCGCGCCCGTCCGATACCGCTCGGCGAACCGCCAGCCGAGCGGGTTGATCCACTGCGCCGACTCCACCCGCGCCTCGACCATCGCCGCCGCCAGCATCGCCGAAAGCGCCATCAACGGATAGAGCGCGATCTTGAACCCGTAATCGTAGCGGTGCACGCCGCTCCGCAGCGTCGCAAACAGGAGCAGCCCGGCCCCCGCGCACAGCAGCAGCAGCCGTCCCCCCGCGTCGCGCCAGAGCGTCCGATACGCGGCGAGTCCGGCGCACAGCAGCGCCACCCCGCGCGCACCATACTCCAGCAGCAGCATCCACGGCAGGTCGAGCAGGTTGGCCAGCGGCCCGGCCGGCAGCAGCCGCCCCGGCAGCGCCGCGCTGTTCCTCGGCCACTCCGCCGTCAGGCTCTCCCCGTAGCGCCGCGACATCTCCAGATATCCGTGGAGCTGCGGGCAGGTGAGCAACAGCGCCGACCCGGCCACGATCGCGTACGCACCGAGCCGCCGCGCCCGCTCCCTCGGCGTGAGCCCCTTCGCGCACACGTCGCACAGCGCATACGCCGCCAGCCCGAGCGCCACGCCCGCCGCCAGGTACACCGACGTCCCGACGAGCGCTGCCAGCATCACCGGCCCCAGCGCCAGACACACGCGCCGCCGCGGCTGAGCGCCCAGCAACCACGCGCCCGTCAGCACGATGACCAGCCCCTGCACGTGCTGCGGACACCACGAGAAATCGGTGTAGAAGTTGTTCAGCCGGAACGGCTGGTCCGCCCACGCGTCCAGCGTCACCACCAGCCGCCCCCGCCACAGCAGCCCCAGCACGTCCGCCCCGCCGACGAGCGCGGTGAGTGCCACCGCCAGCGCGGCCGCGCCGGCGCTGCCCGCCAGCCGTCGCGCGTGCACGTAGACCAGCCCGACGCACACCAGCGCCGTCATCGCCGCCTGCAGTGCGAACGCCGCTGCGATGCTCACCACCCCCTGCGTTGCCAGCCGCAGCGTCGCCGGGATCAGATAGAAATAGTGATAGTAGTAGTACGGCCCCTCGGCGGCTTCCGCGCAGAACACGTTGCCCAGCGGCAGCGGCCGCGCCGCCAGCGACGCCAGCACCGCCTGATGCTTGACGTAGTCGTGCGGGTTCGCCGCGATCGGATCGCCGCCGCGCGACGCCGGCCAGTACGTCAGCACCAGACAGAGCGCCAGCCACCCCGAAAGCACCACCAGCACGCCCCGCACTCGCGCCGGCGTCCGCTCCTCCGCCGCCTGAACGCCCGATGTGACCGCCGACGCGCTGTGCGGACGCGGCAGCAGCGATAACACGATCAGCACACCCGCAACTCCCGCTGCCATCCACACCCACTGATGCGTCACGCGCCACAGCGCGTCCAGCAGCAGCGGCGACAGCCCGAGCGAAAGTCCGATCGCGCGCAGCGTCCGCGCCGCGCGCCCGCCGTCCTCCGTCCGCAAACCGCAGAGTTCCGATACGACGCGTCCCGGCAGATAACAGAGCAGCACCGCCAGCGCCGCGTATCGGACCGGCGCCCAGGGCACCAGTGCCGCGGCGGCGGCGAGAAAAACCAGAACTGCTGACTGGCGTCCGATCATGCGCTATGGTTCCCGGTCGTGCCCGGCAGCAAGCATATCGGACAGCGCACGCGCCGCACAAAAAAAACAGCGAACTTCATTTGCCCCGATCCGATTCCTTTCTGATATTAAACCCACTGGGACGGACGGACCCACCCGGTAGTAAACGCTCGCAAGGACGAGTGGTTCGAGGTGTTCTTATCCACGCACCTCTACTCTAACCTTTGCCGGAGGGACTGAACGTGAAAACGGTCAAGGATCTGAACCGGAGACGCGGTGCGGCCGCAGTCGTGACCGCCGTCTCCCTGACGACGCTGGTGGGGTTCGCCGCGCTTGCGGTCGACACCGGCCGACTCTACGTCGCCAAGGCGGAACTGCAATCCATCGCCGACGCCGCCGCCATGGCCTCCGTCGCCGAACTGGGCGTCGCCAACGGCGAGGGCGGCTACGCCGTAGTCAACGAGGTAGCCACGCGCGTTGCCGGCCTTAACCGCGCGCACGGGCGGCACCCCAGCTCCAACAACGTGGATGTGGTGCTCGGCTCGGCCAGCCTGAACGCGAGTTCCGGCCGGTTCCAGTTCAGCCCCGGCGGGTCGGTCTATAACGCCGTCCGCGTCACCGTCGCCTACGACGGCAGCGATTCCATCGCGACGCTCTTTGCGCCGGTTTTCGGCAGCAGCGAGCTGGACAACCGTCCAGTCGCCGCGACCGCGTCGGCCATGCTCGTGCCGCGCGACATCGCCGTCGTCGCCGACCTGTCGGCTTCTCATACCGACGACAGCGAACTCGCCAAGTACCGCCAGACTGACATCAACCTGGAAGAGGTGTGGAACGGCCTGCCCGGCGGAACCGACGAGCACGGCCCCTACTGGGTCTATCTCGGCAACTTCGGCTGGGGAACGACCGTCCTCGATGACGCCTACAATCCCAGCGCTGATCCCGGGCTGGTCTATCTGCCCAAGAACCAGAGCTGGAGCAACGCGCAGGTCAGCGGCATCCTCGCGGCCGACCAGTACTCGCCGCAGGAAATCAACGTCATCTTCTCCAACGCCTATGATGACAACTCCGGCACGGGCCGCGACTGGCCGCTTCGTGTCGCCGTCGCGCTGGGGGCGGCACAGTGGCGCAGCGGTCATCGTGACGCGCAGAATAACCCGGTCGGTCGCTGGGCCGCGCTCAATCAAACCGCCGGCGACGGCGACGACCGCATCGAGTCCGGCGAACTCGAGTGGGCGCCCTTCCCGGGCGACTCCGGCTACCAGTCGCAGAGCGCACGCGCCACGCGCTGGCAGGAGTACATCCGCAGCTACATGGATGAGACGAATACCGGAATGTACCAGGCGAACAGTGCCTTCCGGTACCGTTTCGGAATCAAGACCCTGACCAACTACCTGCTCGAGAAGCGCCCGATGTCCTCACAGAGCCCGGACCTGGCGCAGACGCACACGCAGCCGATGCAGGCCGTCAAGGACGCCGTGCAGGTCATGGTCAATGTTGTCGAGGAACTCGATGGTGACGACCAGATGTCGCTCGAGTCCTATGACCGCTGGGGGGCGCATCGCGTCGACCTCACCTACAACTACCAGTCGGTCGCCGACCACATCAACACGTTGCAGGCGGGGCAGGACGGCCTGTACACCAACATGGGTGACGGCGTTCAGTACGCCATCGCCGAGCTGACCGGGGCGCGCGCCCGTGCCCATGCCGTCAAGCTGATGGTGCTGCTGACGGACGGCATGGCCAACGTCAATGCTTCCGGCGGCTACACCGACTATCCGGGCGGGCGCCAGTGGGCGTCGGACTCCGTCGATGAAGCCATCGCGCAGGGCATCCGCGTCTACGCCGTCAGCGTCGGCAACGACGCCGACGTCGACCTGATGCGGGAGTTTGCCGCACGCGGCGGCGGCACCGAGTTCACGGCGCAGGGCAGCATCGAAGATTACTCCGCTGAGATGCGGAACATCTTCGCCACGCTCGGCGGCGCCAGACCGGTGCAGCTCATCGAGTAGTTCGTCCGCGGACACGCAGCTTCACCATCGCGGCGGGGTACAATCGTGCCCCGCCGCTCTTTTGCGCGCGCGGCGGTGCGGTCATGACGCCGGCCGCCGCCGCGCAGCTCGCCCGCCTTGTGAGCGCGGCGCGCTTCCCGTCAAATACGCCGATGCACCGGACGCCCGTCCCGAGCGCCGCCGCACGCCGCGACCGTTACCCGGCGACCGCCGCGCGCAGCCCTTCCCCCGCGCTGCGACGCCTTGCCCCGCCGCTGCTCATCGTCGCCGCCACGCTCGCCGCCTACTCTCCCGTCCGCCACCACGGCTTCGTCTGGGACGACGCCGTGTACATCCGTGACAACGCCCACATCCGCTCGCTCTCGTGGGAGAACCTGCGCTGGATGCTCTTCTCCGCGCAGGGCGGCGACTACCAGCCGCTCACCTATCTGAGCTGGGCGCTCGACCACGCGCTCTCCGGCGGCGCCGCGTGGAGCTTCCACCTCACCAACGTCCTGTTGCACGCGGCCGCCGCGCTGCTCTTCTACTTCATCGCGCGCCGACTGCTCTGCGCTGCGGGGGCCGCGTCGCAGGGCCCGCCCCGGCCCGGTGCGATCGACCTCGCCGCACTCCTGGCCGCGCTGCTCTTCGCGCTGCACCCGCTTCGCGTCGAAGCCGTCGCCTGGGCCTCCAACCGCGCCTACGTCCTGCCCGGCTTCCTCGCCATGCTCACCGTCCATGCCTGGCTCCGCGCCGTTACACCCGCTGCTGCGCTGCCCCAACGCGCTCCCGCCTGGCGCCGCGCGGCCGTGTGCCTCTTCGCCGCGTCGCTCCTCGCCACACCCGTCGCGCTGATGCTCCCCGTCCTGCTGCTCCTGCTCGACGTGTACCCGCTGCGCCGGCTTCACCTCGGCCGCGCGCCCGCGCTTCGTGATCCTGTTGCGCCGCCGAATCCCGCCGCCGCGCTTTCACCCTCGCGCGCCCTGCTCGAGAAACTGCCGTTCATCCTCCTCGCCCTCGCTGCCGGAATCATCGCCGTGTGGGGCAAGTCGCGCGCCGGCGCCGTCGCCGACCTCGCCGAACTGCCGCTTGCGCAGCGCGTACTCCTCGCGCTCTACACGCCGGCTTTCCTCCTGGGAAAAACACTCTGGCCTCTCGACCTCAATCCCCTCATCGCCGTCCCCATTCCGTTCACGCCCTGGACGCTCCGCTATCTCGTCCCCGCTGCGATCACTGTTTCGCTGATGGTTGTGCTCTTGCTCGCCGCGCGGCGCGTCCGCGCCCTGGCGGCCGCGTGGTTCGCCTACCTCATCCTCCTCTTCCCCTTTTCCGGCATCGTCCACCACGGCACGCAGCTTACCGCCGAGCGCTACACCTACCTCGCCACGCTGCCCATCACTCTCCTGGCCGGCGCGATACTCGTGCTCCCCGCGCGCCGCCGCGCCGTCCCCGCGGCCTCGCTCACCCTCGCCTCATGCATCGTCGTCGGACTCGCCGCGCTCTCCTGGCGCCAGGTCGCCGTCTGGCGCGACGAAGAGGCCCTCTGGACCCACGCCATCCGCCTCGACTCGCGCTGCTATGTCTGCTACTACAATCGCGGCGTCACCCGCAGCCTCCCCGCCGACCCCGCCGCGGAGCCCCAACTCGAACACGCCGCCGAGGACTTCCGCCGTGCCCTCGAAATCCACCCCGCCTACGTCGACGCCGCCAACAACCTCGGCAACGTCTACCAGGCCCTCGGCCGCCCAGACGACGCCGAATCGCAGTACCGCACTGCGCTGCGCTTCCGCCCCGACTTTGCCGACGCCCTCAACAATCTCGGCGTCGTCCTGCTGAGCCGCGATCGACTCGACGACGCCGAACACCACTTCCGCCAGGCGCTCGACGCAGACCCGGACCATCCGCTCGCCCTCGCCGGGCTCGCCGATTGCTTCGCCCGCCGCGACCGCCTCGACGAGGCCCTCGAGTCCTACCGCCGTGCCGCCCGCGCCGACCCGCGCTACGCCTACCCGCGCCGCTGCGCCGCCAACCTGCTCTACGAAGCCGGACGCGTTGCCGAAGCCGCCGACGCCTTCGACGACCTGCTCCGCGTCGATCCGCGCGACGCCGTCGCCCGCAACACGTTCGCCATCGCCCTCATCCGCCAGGGGCGGTTCAGCGCCGCCATCCGCACGCTGCGCGACGGACTCGACCTCGACCCGCACAGCGTCCCCCTCGCCGCCAACCTCGTCCGCCTGCTCGCCACCTGCCCCGACCGCACGCTGCGCGATCCTACCGCCGCCGTCGCCCTCGGCGAACGCATCGCCGCCGGCGCCGACGACGCGCAGTTCCTCGCCTCGCTCGCCGTCGCCTACCTCGCCGCCGGCCGCCGGGACGATTCGCAATCGGCCGCCCAGCGCGCCGTCGCCGCCGCCCTCCGCGCCGGCCAACCTGACCTCGCCCAGCGCATCCTCGACGAACTCAACCGCCTCGCCGCCGAGCCCTGAACCGCCGACGCACCGACTTTCGCTCAAAGTCCCTGCCGGTCATGAACACAGCAGTGCACGATCGATCGCAGCGCACAGGCCGAAGTTCGGTTAAGATGAGTGCCGGGCAGCAGGGGTCCGCGGCCGGCAATTGCGGAGATTGTCGCACAGGCGTGAAACGGCTTTCGGGTCGCACCAACAATGGAGCAACAGCGCGCACTCATGTTCGTCGGCTACAACACGAACGGGCTGCCCGGCCACCGCCTCGAAGACGCCATTCCGCTGCTGGCCGAAATCGGCTATCGCGGCGTGGCCATCACGCTCGACCACCACGCGCTGAGCCCGTTCGACGATGCGCTGGACGCTCAGCTCGACCGCGTCGCCGCATTGCTGCACGAGCACAAGCTGACCAGCGTCATCGAGACCGGCGCCCGCTATCTCCTCGACCCGCGTTGCAAGCACCAGCCGACGCTGCTCAGCGACGACCCGGCCGCGCGCCGCCTACGCATCGACCTGATTCTCCGCGCCGTCGAGATCGCCCGCCGCCTCGGCAGCACCTGCGTCTCGTTCTGGTCCGGCGCACCCGACCGCCCGCTCAGCGACGACGCCGGCTTTGCCCGCCTTGCCGACTCGATTCGCCCGGTCCTGACCCGCGCCGACGATCTCGACGTGCCGCTCGCCTTCGAGCCCGAACCCGGAATGTTCATCGACACGCTCGATCGCTTCGCCCGCCTCGACGCCATGATTGCCCACCCGCGCTTCCAGCTCACGCTCGACGTCGGCCACGTCCTCTGCACCGAGACGATCTCCATCGCCGAGGCTGTCCGCCGCTGGGGCCCGCGCATTCTCAATGTGCACATCGAAGACATGCGCCGCGCGCACCACGAGCACCTCGCCTTCGGCGAGGGCGAAATCGACTTTGCCGAAGTCATCGGCGCGTTCCGCGAGATGAACTATTGCGGCGGGCTGTTCGTCGAGCTGCCACGCCACGCGCACGATGCCGTCCGCGTCGCCTGCCAGTCATTTCTCTTCCTCAGTCCCCTGCTCGCCCGCTGACGCCCCCTCCTGGTCGCGCTGATCCCCCTCACGCCCAACGATCGGCGCCTTGCGCACCCGCCGCGTCCCCGGCGACAGCGCCTCGCGCTGCGGCACCGGCCGCGCGCCC
>CAZNDQ010000145.1:0-5893 GCA_964571825.1 uncultured Planctomycetales bacterium
CTCTTCCCCTTCCACACCTGGCCCCCCCTAGCCCACCGCGAGGCCCCCGACGGCGGCTCCGTCATCCTCGCCGGCATCCTGCTCAAGCTCGGCACCTACGGTTTCCTCCGCATCAGCGTCCCGCTCCTCCCCGCCGCGACCGCCGCCTTCGCCCCCGCCATGGCCATCCTCGCCATCGCCGGCATCATCTACGGCGGCCTCGCCGCCTGGGTCCAGCAGGACATGAAAAAACTTGTCGCCTACTCCTCCGTCTCCCACCTCGGCTTCTGCATCCTCGGCATGTTCAGCCTCCACGAAGCCGGCCTCGTCGGCTCCGTCCTCTACATGGTCAACCACGGCCTCTCCACCGCCGCCCTCTTCTTCCTCGTCGGCATGCTCTACGAACGCTACCACACCCGCCGCTTCGCCGACCTCGCCGGCCTCGCCCGACGCATGCCCTTCTTCGCCTTCTTCCTCATCTTCTTCGCCCTCTGCAGCATCGGCCTCCCCGGCCTCAACGGCTTCGTCAGCGAATTCCTCGTCCTCCTCGGCACCTTCAACTCCGCCGGACACACCGGCGCCCTCGGCATCGCCTACGCCGCCTTCGCCGCCTGCGGCATCATGCTCAGCGCCCTCTACATGCTCTACCTCTGCGGCCGCGTCCTCTTCGGCCCCCTCCGCGAGCCCGACCACACCCCCGACACCGCCCACACCGGCCGCGCCGACCTCAACGGCCGCGAAATCTCCGTCCTCAGCGCACTCGCCCTCGCCTGCCTCTGGCTCGGCGTCTGGCCCGCGCCGCTCATCGACACCATCGCTCCCGCTGCCCGCCGCCAGATCCTCGCCCGCGTCCTCGTCGATCCCGCACGCACAAACTGGGACGCCGACGACCCCCGCTTCGCCGCTCAGCCCGCATCCGCTCCGCATTCGCGCGATGAACGCGCCGAAAGGTCGCTCGACGCGCGCCATCTCGCCGTTGCTGCTCCTTTCCGTGTGCCACTGCTTCAAGCAGTGCGATCACCATGGCTGCTCCGGCTTTCATCTGATGCCCGGTTGTCATACGAAACCGAAGCCCGGCACGAATCCCGAAATGATCCGCACGCGTTGCTGACTTCAAACTCGATTCACGAAACGAACACCGACGGATGAATACCTACCTCAACACCATCGGCGCTGAAATGCTGCTCCTCGCGGCCGCCTGCCTCTGCCTCCTCCTCGGCGTCGGCCGCAGCCAGACCGCGCGATCCCTCGCCGCCCCTTGCGGCTTCATCGCCCTCCTCGCCGCTCTCGTCCTCGTCTGGCGCCAGAGCCTCAGCCCCGCGCTCGCCCCCCCCGGCCTCGTCGACGACGCCTTCTCCTCTTACGCCCGCCTCATCGCCGTCGCCGTCGGCCTCCTCATCTACCTCGTCAACTGGCACCTCCCCGCCGACGACGCCCGCGGCGAATACTTCTTCCTCCTCCTCAGCAGCATCGCCGGCCTGATGCTCACGGCCGCCGCCGACGACCTCATCACCCTCTTCTTCGCCCTCGAACTCGTCTCCGTCCCCACCTACGTCCTCATCGCCCTCGGCAGCCACGACATCCGCGCCCCCGAAGCCGCCGGAAAATACTTCTTCCTCGGCGCCCTCGCCGCCGCCGTCATGGTCTACGGCTTCAGCTTCCTCTACGGCCTCTCCGGCTCGACCACCATCGGCCTCCGCGACCTCGGCACCGGCCTCGCCGCGTACGTCGGCCGCAACGGCCTCACCAATCCCTACCTCCTCGCCGGACTCGCCCTTGCCGTCGGCGGCCTCTGCTTCAAGATCGCCGCCGCCCCCTTCCACTTCTACGTGGCTGACGTCTATCAGGGCGCCGCCTCTCCCATCACCGGCGCCCTCGGCTTCCTCCCCAAGGCCGCCGGCTTCATCGCCCTCGTCCGTCTGCTGAGCTGCGTCGGCTTCGCCTCCGCCGACACCATCTTCTGGATGCTCTGGGCCCTCGCCGCCGCCACCATGACCGTCGGCAACGTCCTCGCCCTCCTCCAGCGCAACGTCAAGCGCATCCTCGCCTTCTCCTCCGTCTCGCACTCCGGCTACATGCTCATCGGCCTGCTCGTCGGCCCCGGCGCCCCCGGCGCCGGCAACCCCTTCGACGACGGCATCTCCGCCATGATGTTCTATCTCGCCGTCTACGGCGTGATGAACCTCGGCGCCTTCGCCGTCCTCTCCTTCCTCATCTGCCGCGGCCGCCCGGCTGAGGACCTCAAAGACCTCCGCGGCCTCTCCCGCACCGAACCCGTCGCCGCCTTCGTCCTGGCCGTCTGCGTCTTCAGCCTGATGGGTCTGCCCCCCACGGCCGGGTTCGCCGGCAAGCTCTACATCTTCAGCGGCGCCTTCTCGCTCCCCGCCGACGCCCCGCACCACACCGCGCTCGTCGTCCTCGCCGTCATCGGCGTCCTCAACGCCGCCATCGGCGCGGCCTACTACCTGCGCATCGTCGCCGCCTGCTACCTCGGTGAGGAAACCGCCCCCCTCGACTTCGTGCCCTCAAGTTCCCTGCGCTTCGCCGTCTGCTTCTGCGCCATGATCGTCCTGCTCTTCGGCCTCTACCCCAAACCGCTCATCACCATGTCCACCCGCGCCGCCTCCGGCATCTCCGCCACCCTCGCCGCCGCCCCGCATGACCCCCCGCCGGCCGACCTCACGATCAACGTCCCTGCCCTCGTTTCAGCGCACCAATAAACGTCAGCAACAACCCGTGTCCATGTCCCAACTGGTCCGCACCACGATTTGCCCCTGCTGTGCCGGAGATTTCTCTTGTCCTGAATGCCTCAAACCCGCTAAACTGGGAACTTCGGGTATGCGGCCGGTTCTCGGTCGCTGACCTTCTGCGGTGTCGAGCAAACAGGAGTCAATGATGCGGCGTCGAATCCGCGCGTGCATGACAATTCTTGTCCCGTTTTTCTTTCATGCTGCTGTCACCGCCGCTGCCACGGACGAGCCCGACCATTTCTATTACTACTTCAAGGAGCCTCGGCCATTACGTCTGGATACAACGAGGGTGGCCGTCCTTCGCATGGCCCCGGACGCCGCGCAACAATCTCGCGCTGCCGGCTCCGATGAGCGACTCCGGTTCGACCAGGTCACCGAAATGGCGGTCCCGGACTGGGTTTTCGTCGCGACTTCCGCGGCCGCGCGGGGTTCGCAGTCGCTCCAGGATCTGATTCACCAGGTGGGAGATGTGCCTATGGCCGAGTTTGTTTCTCCCGTCTTTCTCGATGACTACGGCGGCCCCCTCATCGTCACCCCGGACATCCTTATCCAGTTCGACCGCACCCTGTCCCCCGAGCGCGCCGAGGACCTCCTCGCCGACTTCGCTGCCGGAGAAGTTCTGGACCGCGACTGGGCCGGCATGGACCGCGCCTACCGCCTCCGCAGCTTCTTTCGCAACGGTTTCGACGTGCTCGATGCCGCCAATCAAATCGCCCAGCACCCCAATGTGGTCTTCGCCGAACCCGATATGCTGTCCACCGCCCGCTCCTCCCTCATTCCCAACGATACTTTTTTCGGCCAGCTTTGGGGCCTGCACAACACCGGCCAGAGCGGCGGACTCCCTGATTTTGACATGGACGTGCCCGAGGCTTGGGACCTCACCACCGGCAGTGCATCCATCATCGTCGTCATTCTGGACGACGGCGTGCAGCAGGACCACCCGGACCTCAACCAGATTCCCGGCTTCGACGCCACGGGCCAGGGCACCGGCGGCGGCCCGGGCAGTCAGTGCGACAACCATGGTACCGCTGTCGCTGGCTGTGTATCAGCAATTATCAACAACACCATCGGCACCGTAGGTGTATGCCCGACCTGCCGCGTCGCCGCAGCGCGAACCGCGATAGAAAACGTCCCGTGCGACGGGTTCGGAAACGTCCAGTCCAGTTGGGTCGTCAACAGCCTCAATTGGGCCCAGTCCATCGGCGCGCGGGTAACGAACTTTAGTTGGAGACTCGGCTCTACTTCCGGCGCCATTGATCAGAAATACGCCGATACACGCAACGCCGGTATGGTCCATTTCTCGAGCGCCGGAAATGACGCCTCCTCAACGATCGGGTACCCAGCCAACCTCCCTACGGTGAATGCCGTTGCCGCATCGAATCGTTTCGGAGGCCGGGCAACGTTTAGTAATTATGGTCCGGGTCTGGCATTTTCGGCGCCCGGGGACGACATCCTGACGACGGATCGCACAGGAACGGCCGGCTACGTCAGCAGTGACTACGTCATCATCGACGGAACATCCTTTGCCTCACCTTACGCCGCCGGTATCGCTGCCCTCATCCTCTCCAATGCGCCGAGTCTCAGCGCCCCACAGGTCGAAGCGGTGATGCAGCAGTCCGCCGTTGACATGGGGCCGCCGGGTTACGATACCGATTTCGGCTGGGGCCACCTCAACGCCCGCCAGGCGCTGTGTACGGTCATCGGTCCGATCAGCGACTGCAACGGCAATGGGCAGAGCGACGCTTGTGACACTGACATCGGATCCAGTGACGACTGCAACACCAATGCCGTCCCCGACGAGTGCGAACCCGACTGCAACGCCAACGCCGTGCCCGACGATTGCGACATCGACGACGGCACCAGCGACGATTGCAACGTCAGTGGTGTCCCCGATGAGTGCGAGTTGGCCGGCAACGACTGCAACGCCAACCTCATCCCCGACGATTGCGATCCTGATCCCGACTTCGATGGCATCACCAGCGATTGCGACAACTGCCCGCTCCACGCCAACCCCTCGCAGGCTGATTGCGACATGGACGGCATCGGCGATGCCTGTACCCCGGGCTCTCCTGTCTACCTGATCTCGCAGCCCGGTGCAGGCGGCACGACCTCCACCGACCCCATCGCCCAGGATCTCCACTTCGACTCGCCCGTCAGTGTCGGCGCCTTTTCCGTCGGCTTCTTCACCACCGCCAGCATCGGCGGCGCCCAGGCCACCGTCACGTTCTACGCGAATGATGCCGACAACTCCGCCCTCCCCCCGGCCGGCATGATCGCCTCGCGCGCCGTCACCGTCCCTTTCCCCGGCAACACACTGTCCGCCGACTTCGACCCGCCCGTCCACATGCCGCGCGACGTCTGGCTCGAAGTCCAGTTCGATAGTGCTGGCCTCGGCCTCCGTCCGGCGATGGGCTCACCGCTCGTCGGCCAGACCACCGGCACCAGCTACAACCGCGCCATACTGACTTTCAGCACGATAAACTCCCTCATTACCGTTCACGCCGACCCCGACTGCGACAACGACGGCCTCCCCGACTCCTGCGGCCTGGGCACCGCCGCCGACTGCAACGCCAACGGCGTTCCCGACGAGTGTGACTACGAACTTTCCGCGCAACTACCCGGCAACGTGCGCGCCGTCCTCGCTGGCGCGGCCGCAGGCGGCAACGGCACAAGCTGGGCCACGGCCTACCGTACCCTGCAGGATGCCCTCACCGCGGCCGCCGCCTCCGGCGGTTCGATCACCGAGATCTGGGTCGCCGCGGGCACCTATCGCCCCGACGAAACGAACGCCAATCCGAACGGCACGGGAAGCCGCAGCGCCACTTTCCAGCTCGCCAGCGGCCTCGCCCTCTATGGCGGCTTCACCTGCGGTGACGGTGAACGCGCCGCCCGCGATCCGATCAACAACCCGACCATCCTCTCCGGCGACCTCGCCGGCGATGATGGCCCCGGCTTCGCCAACTACGGCGAGAACAGCTACCACGTCGCTACCGGCACCGGCGCGGATTCCTCCGCCCTTCTCGACGGCTTCACCATCACCGGCGGCAACGCCGATGGAGGTGGCGATAACGGAAATGGCGGAGGCTTGATTGTACTCGGCGGCGCACCATCGATTCACAGTTGCTGGTTCCAGATGAACCGCGCCGGCAGTAGAAGCGGCGCAG
>CAZNDQ010000145.1:5903-8796 GCA_964571825.1 uncultured Planctomycetales bacterium
GTATCTCCGGGATGGCGGCACGCCCACCAGTCCTCATTTTGAAGATTGCATCTTCTCGGGCAACTATGCCGGCGACGGCGGGGGTGTGCGGACCCATCCGGCCTCGCCAACTTTCTCCAATTGCCATTTCGAGGCCAACATCAGCCCGGGCGGAGGCGGCGGATTGGCAAACACGGATGCCCCCAGCCAGGTCATCCTGGATCGATGCCAGTTCTTGGGCAACACTGCGTCAGCCGGGGGTGGAGCGGTGGTAACTCAAAACGGAGCGGTCACGATGATTTCGCGCTCGACGTTTGCAGATAATTCAGGCGGTATTGGGGGCGCGATTTGGAACTTTGCCGATCCGGGCTGGCCGAATACGTCTACATTCGTATCCACGTCCGCTTTTCTCGGGAACCAGTCAATGGGAGACGGCGGAGCCATTTTCAACATCGGCAACGGTCCTGCGGCGAATATTGAGGCACAAAGCTGCGTCTTCTCAGGAAATCTGGCTAACGCCAACGGCGGCGCCGTCGACAGCAACGGCGAAGGACTCGTGATCTTGGCCCAGTGTACGATCGTTGGGAATCACGCCAACGGCCACAGCGGCGCCATCTCCGACGGCATCGGCTCCGGCAATATGCGCGTGCGCCGGTCCATCATCTGGGCCAACACGGCCGGTGTCCCCGGCACCGACCAGTTCCTTGTCGAAGACCCTGCCCAGTGGAGCATCGCTTACAGCGACGTACAGGGCGGCTGGACCGGCGACGGCGTCGGCAACATCGACGCCGATCCTCTCTTCCTCGACGCCGATGGCCCCGACGATACGCCCGGCACGCTCGACGACGACCTCCACCTCACGCTCGCTTCCCCCTGCATCGACACGGGCGATCCCGCTTTCGTCCCCGCCCCCGGCGAAACCGACATCGACGGCCAGCCGCGCCTGCGCGGCTGCTGCGTCGACATGGGTGCTGACGAAACTCAGCCGCCCGACTGTAATGCCAACGGCCTCGACGATTATTGCGACACGGATTGTGGAACCATTGGAGGCCCCTGCGACGTCCCCGGCTGCGGTGCTTCCTCCGACTGCAATGCCAACGGCATCCCCGACGAATGCGAGTCCGACTGCAATCAAAACGGCATTGTGGACGCCTGCGACTTGACCGACTGCCCACCGGGCGATGTGAGCTGCGCAGACTGCAACGGGAATAGCGTCCTCGATATCTGCGATGCCGATCCGACCGATCCCGACGGCGACAACCAGGTCAGCCCCGATTGCAATGGGAACGGTGTGCCGGACTCTTGCGACCTGGTGTCGCGCTTCATCGACCTCGGCGATCTGCAGGCTGGCTCCTCCCCTGACGACGCCTCTATCGGTTATGCCCTCTCGTCAGATGGTTCGACGGTCATCGGCACCGCGCGAAAAGTCCCAGGCGCTAATGGCAATCCCTCGACATTGCACGCATTTCGTTGGCGCTCGGGACTGATGGAAGACCTCGGGGTGCTTCCGGGTGGCGAATTGCTCAACGACTACAGCTACGCTTCCGGTGTTTCCCTTGACGGCGAGTTTGTCGTGGGCCGCTCGGAGGCTGCGCTGGCGACCTCGCGTCCGTTCATCTTTTCCAACGACCAACTGTCCGCCCTTGCGGAATGGCCCGGCGCCCAAAGCACAATCGCCGAGGCCGTCTCCGCTGATGGCACGCACGTTGTCGGATATGCACAGCTTTCCGCCGGCCAGGGGCGCGCACTCCTTTGGTCCGACGGGCAACCTGCGATCCTGGACAATCCCTTCCCCTGTGCCTGTGACCACGCCGTCGCCGTTGAACTCTCAGCGGATGCGACAGTTGCGGTTGGTTGGGCCACCGATGAATCCAGCCAGTCGAAACCTGTCCGCTGGGTCAACGGAATCGGCGAGCCATTAGTGCTTGCCGCTTGCGGCTCGAAGGACTGTTTTGGCACCTCGACAGCGGTTTCCGGAGATGGTTCGCACATCGCTGGACTGTACGTCACCGTCGAGTATCCGGGTGGCATTCCGGACTGCCAGGGCGGTGTCTTCCGCTGGCGCGAATCCACAGGATTTGAACTCCTCGGCGCGCCGAACGGCTGCGACCCCTGCGCAATCGAAGTCCGCGGCGTATCAGCTGATGGCACAGTGATCGTCGGACGGTGCTTGGATTCATTACCCCTGCCATTGGCGTTCGTATGGCGTCAGGAAACCGGATTTCACGATCTGAACCAGTTCTTGACCACAATGGAAATCGACTTGGCGGGCTGGACCCTGACGGAGGCAGTCGGCATTTCGGATGACGGCCGGACATTCGCCGGAAACGCCCGCCGCCCGGATGGCCGCAACATTGCATGGATCGCCCTTCCGCCGCACAGCGAAGACTGCAACGCCAACGGCATTCCCGACGAGTGCGACATCGCCGAAAGCGACTGCAACGCCAACGCCATCCCCGACGACTGCGATCCCGACGCCGACGCCGATGGCCGCATCGACGACTGCGACAACTGCCCCGCGGCGCCCAACCCCGGCCAGCAGGACCTGGATGGCGACGCCGTTGGCGATGCCTGTGACTGCGACGCCGATGGCGACGGCGCCGACAGCGACGCCGGGCCCTGCGGCGGAACAGACTGCGACGACCTCAACCCGGCCGTGGCGCCGGCGCAGCCGGAAATCTGTGACAACGGCATCGACGACAATTGCGACGGCCTGACAGACGAAGAGGATGCCGCCTGCTCCGCACCTTGCGCCTGCGGCGACCTCAACGGCAACGGCCTCGTCGAACTCGGCGACTTCTCCACCCTCGCCGTTTGTTACAGCGGCACCGGCGGCACGCGCCCGCCCGGATGTCAGGAAGCGGAGTACACCTGCGCTGACCTGGATGCCGATGGTGACGTCGACCTGAGTGAC
>CAZNDQ010000146.1:0-8755 GCA_964571825.1 uncultured Planctomycetales bacterium
CGGCCTGCCCGACTCGGGCCGCTGTCCCGAGTGCGGCGCCGGATTCTCCCACCCCGACCTCGTCGACGAATGGAACGAAATCCTGAGTCTCAGCAGACTCGGAAGAAGAGTATGAGGCCGCCGATTGCCGCAGGGGCTATCAACGCGCTGGCTCGTTGGCATGGGGGGGGGGAGGTTGCGCGAGCAAAGACGCCGCGATTCGCTCGTTGCCCTACCCGAAGCGCCGGCCGCGCGACACCCGAACCTGCGGCTGCTCGACGCACCACGCGGCGGCCGCGCGGCGCACATTGCCCCCGCGCTCAAAGCGCGACCGGCTCGGGCGGCGGAGTCGCACCGGCGGCGCCCGCCGCCGTCTCCGCGTGCAGCCTGCCCGGAACATACACCTCGCTCGGCGCGCGCCCCGGCCCCGACTCCAGCAGCAGCCGCATCGTCCACTCCGCCAGCGGCTCCGCCGCGTACGTATAGCTGAGGTCGCCCGGCGTGCCCTCGGCGAAATGACCTTCCGCGTCCAGCACCGCCACCATCGGCTGCGCCGCCCGCTCTGCAAGCAGGCGGCAAAGGCGCTCGCCATGCGGTCCGCAGTACACCATTGCCGTCACCTCCGCCCCGTGGCGCTGCACACGCATGGCCGAAGAATGGTCATCGACCCCGTCGTCGATTGCGCTGAGCCGATTGCGCGCCATCGCCGCACGATACCCGCGCCGCACCTGTTCCACCGCGTGCGGCTGAGTCTCGCCATCCACGACCAGCGCGATCCGCCGCTGCCCGAGCAGAATCAGATGCTCCGTCAGCTCATACGCCCCGCGCGTCAGGTCCGGGCACACCGTGTTCGTGCGAATCGACTCCACCTTCGTCCCCACCAGAACGAGCGGCATGTGCCGCCGCAACAGATCGGACACCATCGCCTCGGCGGGGGGTGCACTGACGATCACCACGCCGTCGATGTCGCGCAACTCCGCCGGCGAAAAAGAGTTCACCGGCAGGAACCCGCCGTCATCCGTGGCCACGCGCTGGTGCATCAGCGCGTGGCCGTACCCGGCGAGCCGGTCCGCCAGGAGCCGGCACAACCGCTCGTCCCGGCCGCTGCTTCTTTCCACTCCGGAAAGCAGCCGGAATCTGCAACTCCTGCCGATCGACAACGGCCCGTCCGCGCCATCGGAGACAAACGTTCCGCGTCCGATCTGCCGAACCAGCAGCCCTTCCGTGGCCAGGTCCGTCAGCGCCTTGTTGATCGTCTTGGCGTTCACCTTGAAACGCTGCGCCAGTTCGCGCTCTCCCGGCAGCTTGCCGCGAAACTCACCGTTTTGCACGGCCGCGCGCAGGCGTTCGCGCAGGCGCTGAAACTTGTAGCTCAGGCGGGGTTGAGGGCCCGGTGGTTGCGGCATGATTCCGAATCCTCGCTCCGCGAATCCGCGCCGACTCGGCAAGAATGCCGCACCGACACGATCCGCCGGGCAGACCGAGAAACCATGTCGCCGCCCGCGGGGAGAGGGTTCGATCGAACCTCACGGATGGCTGACCACGTGCCCGCAATCTACCCCGGACGGCGTGTCCTGTCAATCGAGGTCATCGCGCGTGCGGGCCGTAATCGCAGAAAAGGCAACAGGTTACGCCAACAGGACAAGTTCGCGGCACCGGCCGAGGAGGTGCCTTCAACCAAATCCCCGCGTAACACCGATAAGCTCATCAGCGAGGATTGCCTGAGACGAGGGGACCGACGTGCTCTACGCTGCCATGACGCTGTGGTTACTGGTGATCATCCTCACGGCCGGTGCGGTCTATCGGCTGTGGACCGATCTGGTTCCGCCTCGAGTCGTCAATTCCATCTTGCTGCCGGGTACGTTCGCCGCGCAGGTCGGGCACGTGCTCGGGCTGCTGGTAACCGGAGCGACGATCAACAACACCGCGCTGGTCAAGGACGATGGGTCGGGCGAGCCGCAGGCGTCGGCCGAATCGCGCACGCGAATCCCCGTGCTCGGGCCGATCATCGTGGCCATGCTGCCGATGCTGGCCTGCGGCCTGGGCATGTATGCCGTGGCGGCGTGGCTGGGCGCGGACCTGCCGGCCGCGTTTGCCAATGCCGGCGTGACCGACCGTCTGCCGACGACGATCGCGGCCGGGTGCGATCTGGTGCGCGATGTGGTGACGCTGGTGGAGCGCCTGATCGGGCGGTTTGGGCAGCGTGACTTGTCGTCGTGGGAGGCGTGGGTGTTTGCATACTTGGTGGTGTGCCTGTCGGTGCGGATGGCGCCGCTGACGGGGCAGGTCCGCAGTGCGCTGGGCGCGGTGGTGCTCCTGGGGGTGCTGTCAGCGCTGGGCGGACAGGTCTGGCCGGGCTGGCGCGGGGCGCTGCTCTCGGCCTGGCCGATGCTGAGCTTCGCCGTAGCGACGCTGCTGCTGCTGCTTTGCGTCAGTCTGGTGGCCCGCGGGGTGATCGAACTGGTGAAGGTGATGATGCCACCTGCGGGCCGAGTGGCGGCGTCACGACGTTCGTAGGCTGCGACGTTTCAACGCCGAGAATCGCGCACCCCTACGCATTCCATTTCTACATGCTGCAGGACGGAGTCGCTGCGGTTAGGCTGCGACATGTCCGGCAGCAAACGGGCGCACGCGGTTCGCCCAGGCAGGTGCGCGGCGCCGAGCATGTCCCGGGCGAACGAGTCGGCGGCTGGGGGCTCCGCTGCCGAGCCGGGCGCGTGTACTGGCGGCAAACGGGTCGCTTGCCCGGCGCCATACCTGTGCTAAACTATATTGGTCTTGGCACACCGCGTCCGGGTTGGTCGATCACTTCAGTCGGAGGACGCAGCAATGACCGTTTCAAGCCATTCGCATCGCCTGTTGTGGACCATTGTCGCTGTGATCGTGTTGCTGTGCGCGGCGCGGCTGGCAGGGGCTGACACACCCACCGTCGTCGTCGCCGTCGATATGGATGCCGCGCGGCCGGGGATTCAGCAGAGCCTGCTCGTGCGGCCGGGGACCACGCGCGTCGAGGACATTACGGTCTGGGTGTTTGATGAGAGCGAGTCGGCGTTCATCTACGCAGTTGGCTATCTCGGGGGGCTGGACCGGTCGCTGGCGTTCGGGCACGCCCCGCAGAACTCGAATAGCAATGTCGGCGCGGTGACGGGCGTCGAGGCGTCGGTGGGTGGGCCGATCGTCGCCGACAACGCGGCGTTCGTCACCCTGTTCACGGAGAAGCTGTTCATCGGGCCCGAGGTGCAGTACGTCGAGTGGGGCGAGACCGGCGGCGTGGTGCCGGCCTCCCCGACTGCGCCGATCCTCGAGGTCGCCGTCGATCTCGCTGATACATCGCCGGGTGATGTCTTCCGCTTCTACGTCGGCGACAACGTGTCGGTATGGACGGGTGGACAGAACGGTCTCTTCAGCACGCAGACGCCGTGGAGCCTCGACACGGGCGGCGACCATGTGCCCGACGGCACGCCGACCGTTGCCGGCGTGGATGCCGATACCGCAATTCCCGTCCCGACCGGCGCTTTCTTCGTCGACTTCCAGGACGGCCCCAACGCCGGGGGCGGCGCGACGATTATCATCGCGGCACTGAGCGACCTGAACCTCGACGGCAACGTCGACCTGAACGATTTCGCCGAGTTCGCCACCTGCTTCAACGGCGCCGAGAATCCGCCAGCCGCGGGCTGCACCGTCCCCGCCGATCTGGACGGCGACGGCGACGTCGACCTGAACGACTTCGCGATGTTCGCGGGCGCGTATTCGAATTAGTGCCGCATGTTTGAGATGATCTAACGACTCGGTCCTCGAAAGCACGGCTGCGTTGCCCCGTCCGATCGAAGTTCCTCGTTCGGGAAAGCTGCCCATCAAACCTCGCAGTGCGCGTCAAGCCTGATTGGACACGGGCGGACCACCCGTTGCAGCAGCAAGGTGTTGATTGCGCACGGTGGTGCACTGTACGCCAAGTGCCTGATTCACCATAATCATGCTCCCCCCGGCTATACGCGGGCGTCTTACCGCGGTGTTCGGGGTAGGCATTCAACTTGACGTTACTCGGAGGCCTCCGATGGTTGTCGGTGAATTCGCACAGGACGTGGACGTGGTGGTGATCGGCGGCGGGCCGGGGGGATACACCTGTGCCCTCGCGGCGGCCGGGCTCGGCATGGAGGTCAGCCTCGTCGAATCGCGCAAAGCGTTGGGGGGCGTGTGCTTACAGGAGGGGTGCATCCCGAGCAAGACGGTGCTGCACGCGGCCGAGGTGATCGAGGAAGCGAAGCACGCAACCCATTTCGGCATCGAGTTCGCCCCGCCGAAAATCAACCTCGACGGCCTCCGCGCGCGCAAGCAGGAGGTGGTCGACAAGCTGGCCAAGGGCGTCGCGGGCCTCTGCAAGAAGGCCGGCGTGGAGGTCATCAACGGCCGGGCGAGCTTCGAGGACGGCCGCACCCTCCGCCTGACCGACAGCGAGGTCGCCCGCCTCAAGTTCCGCCGCTGCGTCATCGCCACCGGATCGCGCCCCGCCACCATCCCCCTCTTCGAGATCGGCTCGGACCGCATCATGGACTCGACGGGGGCCCTGGAGCTGGGCGAGGTGCCCAAGACGTTGCTGGTGGTCGGGGGCGGCTACATCGGGCTGGAACTGGGGTCGGTGTATGCGGCGCTCGGCTCAAAAGTGACGGTGGTGGAGATGCTCGACGGCATTCTACCGGGGGCGGACCGCGACCTGGTCCGGCCGCTCGAGGCCCGCATCAACACCATCTGTGAAGCGGTCTATACCGGCACGAAAGTCACAGGCGTCAAAGAGGTCAAGGGTGGCGTCAAGGTGACGATGGAAGGGCCCAAGGCGCCGAAGGAGGCGACATTCGAGAAGGTCCTCGTCAGCGTCGGCCGCAAGCCCAACACCGACAACATCGGCCTCGAACACACGACGATCAGGCCGGACAAGGGCGGCTTCATCGCGGTGAACAAGCAGATGCAGACGGCCGAGCCGCGGATCTACGCCATCGGTGACGTGGCGGGCCAGCCGATGCTCGCCCATAAGGCGATCCGCGAGGCTGCGGTCGCGGCGCGGGTGATGGCGGGGAAGGCGGCGGAGTATGACAACGTCGCGTGCCCGGCCGTGGTGTTCACGGACCCGGAGATCGCGTGGGCGGGGCTGACGGAGACGGAGGCGAAGCGGGACGGGATCGAGTACGTGGTGAAGAAGATGCCGTGGGGCGGCTCGGGGCGGGCGGCGACGCTGGGGCGGCAGGACGGGATGACGAAGCGGCTGTGCGATCCGCAGACGCAGCGGGTGCTGGGGGTGGTGATCGTGGGGACGCGGGCGGGCTACCTGATCAGCGACGGGGTGCTAGCGATCCAGATGGCGGCCGTGGCGGAGGATCTGGCGTCGATCATCCACCCGCACCCGACGCTGAGTGAGACGATCGGGGAGCTCGCGGGGATTTTCGGCGGCGGGGCGGCGACGCATTGATTCGACGGCCAGGGGTTCCGGGCAACATGGAGAAACACATGGACCGCCAGGCCGTGATCGCGGAGATCGGGCGGCGAAAACTGAGCGCGATCATCCGGACGGACGCGGAGGAGACCGCGCAGCGGGCGATGCGCGCGGCCGTCGACGGCGGCTTTCGCGTCGTCGAGTTCACGCTCACGACGCCGGGGGCGCTGCGGCTCGTGCGAGAGTTCGCCGCCGACGAGCGACTGCTCGTTGGCGCCGGGACCGTGCTGACCGTCGAGGCGGCGCGCGAGTCGGTCGAAGCCGGCGCGCGGTTCCTCGTTTCGCCCGTCTTCGACGTGGCGGTCGTGCGCGAGGCGGCTGCGCTCGGCGTCGGCAGCGTTCCCGGCACATTCACTCCCACCGAGATGCTCACCGCGCACCGCGCGGGCGCCGACATTCTCAAGCTGTTCCCGTCGCCCGGCGCCGGGCCCGACTACGTTCGCGCCATTCGCGGGCCGTTGCCCGAGCTGCGCATCTTCCCCACGGCCGGGGTGACCCGCGCTAACTTTCTCGACTTTCTGCACGCCGGCGCCTTCGGCGTCGGCTTCGTGGCGAGCCTCTTCGACGCCGACGACCTGCGCCGAGGCGCGTTCGACGCCATCCGTGCCCGCGCCGCCGAGATCATCGCCGCGCTGAATGCCTCACCCTTCGCGCCGGCGCGGTAGCGCTGATTCGCCCTTCTCCCCGCGTCGCGTTCTGATCGGCGTCGCCAGGCCGCTGGTTATCCGTACACCAATTACCCGTACTCGCCCGCACACGTCGTGCGCATGAAAAGGCCGCGTCCCGCTTGGTAACGGGACGCGGCCGGGGTTACCTCACTTCACTGACTGACCGCGGACGGTTAGTCCACGTCCAGGCAGTTCGGCACGGTCACACCATCCGGCGTCAGGTTGAAGATGGTGGCGAACGTGGCGAAGTCCGTGCCATCGACAGTGCCACTGGCGTCCAAGTCGGAGCATTCGCACTCGGGATTGGCACCAACGTTTGCGCCGAAGCAAATCTGGAAGACTCCGAAGTCAACGAGACCGACTACGTTGTTGCCGTCGCCCATGTCACCGCAGACGCACAGAGCCGCACAGTCAGGATCGTCGCCGTCGACCAGGCCGTCGCAATCGTCGTCGAGGCCATTGTCGCAGCTGACTTCCTCACCAGGCTCTGTGGCGACACACTCCTCGCAATCGCCCAGGCCGTTCATGTCCGGATCGTTCTGGGCCGGACCGACGTTCAGCCGAGCGCGGTTGCGCGGCATCTGGTCTTCGTCCTCGTCGGTCCACTGGATGCGCTCCACCGAGAACGACGAGCCGTTGTCCGCAACGCCGGCCACGAGGGCATTGGACTCCTCGGTTTCAAACCCGGTGTTGTTGCAGTTGGCCCACGAACTCTGCTGGTTGACGCACGCCAGTTCGGGCTGAGCCCCGAGCTGCGACGAGAGCGCCGCGGCCGTCACCCAGACACCGCCGCTGGTCAGCAGCAGCGTACGATCGGTGCCATCCGGCGCGCCGCCAGGCTGCGAGGACTGATCCCAGATCACGTCCGTGCCGCCGCCGGTCGGCGTGAAGATGAAGCGGAGGTTGGCCGGCTGGTTCGACTGATACGTACCGCCGTTGGCCGTGGTGCGGGTCAGCGTGATGCCGAACCGCCCGCCGGTCCACTGGCCCGCCGAGGCCTCGACCGCCACGTCGAACGTGCCGCCGCCCGCACCGGTCACGGTGATCGGCGCGGTGCCGACCAGCGAGACGAAGCGGGTGATCGTCGTCGTCGGAATCAGGCTCGTCGCCGGCTGGCCGGACGAGGGCCGCGGGATGTAGCTGTGCGCCGTACGGCCGATCACCACGCTGGTCGTGGTTTCCGGATACTGCGCGGCCAGCGGGCTCCCGTCGAGCACGACCGTCCCGGTGAACGGATCCGAACCCGGGCCGAAGAAGTCGGCCGGGATCGGCGAGCTGGCGAAGTTGAACGACGTTCCGGCGGTACCGCGGAAGTCGGTGTCATCGTACGCGGCGTACAGATCGTCGCCGGCGCAGATGCGCTCCGAGCAGGCATCGCCGATGCCGTCGTTGTCGCCGTCGATCTGGTTCGGGTTGACCAACATGAGGCAGTTGTCAACCGCATCGACCCCGCCGTCGCAGTCTTCGTCGGGCAGGTTGATACCTGCGTAGGCGACGCAGAGGCCGTTGGTGATCACCGAGCCGACCTGCCCGCCACCCGGAACCGCACGATCCGCGCTGTCCGCGTCGGCGTTGAACACGACGTCGAGCGTCGTGTTGATGCGACCGACGTAGATCACGTCGTGGTTGTCCACCGTCGTGCAATCGCCGCTCGGCGGGTCACACTGATCGGGGCAGATGTTGCGGCACTCGAGGTTGCGCGCGTTGAGGCTGGTCAGACCGCCAAGGTTGACGTCCTCATCCGCCAGGCGCATCCGCGAGCTGGTCCCGCCGATCTCGTTGAGGCTGCTCGTATCGAGGAAGATCAACGAGTAGGGGGTATCGTCCGTGGCCAGCACGACCGCGTTGCGGTGCAGGCCCGGGCCGTCCCAGTCGCGCAGCGTGGCGTGACCGAGACCGCCGCGGAAGTAGACGCCGTCCATGTCGCCGTCCACCAGCGCGTTGCCCTGAGCGGTGAGGATGTCGAGGATCTTGAAGCACCCGTCGACGTAACCGGTCTCGCGCTCCAACTTGCAGATGACGTTGGAGTTGATGCGGTCGCCCGTCGTGCCCAGATTGCCGTCCTCGTCAAAGGACGCCTGGTCAAGGATGTACAGGTACTCCTTGGTCACATCGCAACGGACCTCGCCGGCCAGTCCAACGGTGTTGAGCACGCCGTCCGCCCCAGCACGGCAGATCACGCCGCCGGGCGTAACCGACCCAGGCGTTCCCGCCGTTTGAACGTCATTGGCGTGGCAGACCAGGGTGGTCGTGCCGTCGCCGTTGTCGCAGATGCGAGCGTCGGTCGCGGTGGCGACTTCGCCGCCGTTGTAGGTGCCGATGGCCCAGCTATCCGGATCGGGCGCGCCCGCTCCCGTGGCCCAGAACACCGGGTCATAGCTGAACGTGCCCAGGACCGGCAGCGTCGCCGAACCGGATGACGGGAGGAGCATCCAGATCTTCTCCTCGGTCTGGTCGTCGGCGCGATTGAGGTCCACGTTGCCCACGCCGCCGCCAAACGGCTGATTGCTCGTCAGCGACTGGCTGTAGTAGAGCACGAGGAACTCATTGTCGCCCGGATCGATGCCGCGGTTGATCCACGTGCACCGCGGCGCGATCGCCCACGGATTGTGATCCGGGAGCG
>CAZNDQ010000147.1:0-8686 GCA_964571825.1 uncultured Planctomycetales bacterium
TTCCGCACTTGCGGCAGGTGCGAAGCTTCTCGTCGGAGTAGAAACGCTCGATGACCGGCTTGAGTTGGGTCCCGAGATCGACGAGGTAGAACGACTCGTCGAGGAGCTGCTCGCCGCAGCCGTCGCAGTAAAAGCGGACGTGGTCGTTGTTGCCCTGGGGGCGCTGGTACTCGATGACAAGGCCGATGGTGTTCTCCGGGCGCTGCGGCGAATGGGGGACGTTTTTGGGCAGCAGGAAGATCTCGCCCTCGCGGATGGGAACGTCACGCTTGTTGCCGTTCTCGATGATGCGCAGCGTGATGTCGCCCTGAACCTGGTAGAAGAACTCCTCGGTGGGGTTGACGTGGAAGTCCTTGCGCCGGTTGGGGCCGCCGACGACCATGATGATGAACTCGCGGTCCTTCCAGACGATCTTGTTGCCAACGGGGGGCTTGAGCAGGTGGCGGTGCTCGTCGATCCAGGCCTTGAGATTGAGCGGGGGAGCGATGGTGGACATCGGAGGACCTCCCGAGTGAAAGAAACAGATGCGAACAGCCCGCAGGTCGAGGCGCGCCGATTGTAGTCGCCGGGCGAGCGCGGCGTCAACGAATCCGCTGAGCGGGTGGCTTGTCGGCGTCAGTCTGTCCCTTCGGAAGCGACGATGATGACGCGCGAGTGCTCTGGCAGCTTGACGCTGTCGTCGAGCGGCCGGATCAGGCCGTTCTCCACCACGCCGGCGACAGCGAACGGCCGCCGGGCATGTCGGGAAAGGTGCTTTTCTACCGGCGAAGGCTCGGCCCCGGGGGGAACATCGAGTGGGGCTCGTCTGGGCTCGGCCGCGATGCGTTCGTCCTCCGCACGGCGTTCGGGACTTCGTTGATCATCAACCTGCTTGGACATCATAATTGCCTTCAATATGCCGTAATGACGAAGATCGGGGTATCCTCCAATCCTCTGAGAACATCAGGAACCCCGTCATCTTCCCTATCATAGCGCCAAATCACCCAGATGTGACGCCCAGAAGGGGTTTCCGCGAACATCTCGTACGAGCCATCGCGACGCTGCTCAAGTTTGAACACCCGTTCGAATGCCGCCTCGACTTCATCTCGCGACAGGCTATGCGCGGCGATTTTCGATAGATTCCACTCAATCCACTTGAATCGCCGCATGTCCGGGTAACCTCTGGCGCTCAGATTATCGGCGTATGACGTGGCGAGCAACAGACGTTGTTCAGTTGGTCTGGCAACTGCCGAATGCAGCGGCCGACGAGGCAGTCTCACGCTCGGCCGTCATCCAGCCAAAGCAGTTCGACGGATTACGCGCGGCGTGAAGCGCGAAACTGGCAGTGAACTAGCGAATTCCCGGCGTCAGGCGTCTCAACAGGCGGCCGGACAGCGCGTATAATTCGCCCGCAACTGATTCGTCGAATTGAGGCTGGAGGAACACATGCAAATGGAACATCGTCCGCGTCGTGCGGTTGTTCGCGCGGCGCTTCGCCGTGGGTTCGTTGCAGTGGGCGCGCTGCTGATCTGCCCGGGGTGCGCGACGCTGCGCGCCGAGTCGGAGGTGCTGACGCCCGAGCACCTGATCAAGCTGCGGCGCGTGGCATCGGCACAGATCTCGCCGGACGGGCAGCACATCGCGTACGTGCTGGAAGTGCCGCGGACGCCGTTCAAGGACGAGGACGGCCGGCCGTGGATGGAGCTGCACGTCGCGGACCAGCAGGGGGGCACGCGGCCGTTCGTCACGGGCGAGGTCAGCGTCGGGGGCGTGGCGTGGAAACCGGACGGCAGCGCCATCAGCTTTACTGACAAGCGCGGCAAGGACAAGCACCGCGCGCTGTACGCCATCCCGCTGGACGGCGGCGAGGCACGCCGCATCGTGCAGCACGGCGACGACATCGGCGCGTATTCGTGGAGCCCGGATGGGCGGCGCGTGGCGTTTGTGGCGAAGGAGCCGGAACCGAAGGCGAAGAAGGAACTGAAGGAAAAGGGCTTCAAGGCGGAGATAGACGAAGAAGACTGGCAGCCGGCGAAGGTGTAGATCTCGGAGGTCGCCGTATCATTAAAAAAGCCGCGTGCGCTGGAGCTGCCCGGCACGCCGGGGACGGTGGAGTGGAGTCCGGTGGATGCGCGGCTGGCGGTGACGCTGGCGCCGTCGCCGTCGGTGGATGAGCAGATGATGTACTCGCGGCTGCACGTCGTGGATGCGGAAAACGGCCGCGTACTGGCGAAGTTCGAGAACCCGGGGAAGCTCGGGCCGTTTGCATGGAGCCCGGACGGGCGGCACATCGCCATGATTTCGGCGGCGGACCTGAACGACCCCTCGGCCGGGCGGCTGATGGTCGTGGCGGCGGGCGGCGGGTCGTTGCGCGAACTGCTGCCGGGCGACACAGGCGACGTGAGCCGCATCGCCTGGCAGGACAACGAAACGGTCATGTTCGTCCGAGATGAAGGGGTATGGATGACGTTCGGCGAGGTGCGGATCGACGGCACGCAGCGCAAAACGCACATCCCCGGCGGGCGTGTCGTGCTGCGCGGATTCTCACTGTCGCGCGACGGGCAGTCGGCCGCGTTCATCAGCGACAGCCCTTCGCACCCGGCCGAGTTGTTTGCGATGCGTCACGGCGACGCCGGCCTGCGGCGGTTGACGGACAGCAATCCGTGGCTGAAGGACATCCGCCTGGCCAAACAGGAGGCGATTTCATTCAAAGCGCGCGACGGGCTGGAGCTGGAGGGGATCCTGATCCGGCCGCTGGATGAGCAGCCGGGCCGTCGCTACCCATTGATCGTCGATGTACACGGCGGGCCGGAGGCGCAGGACAGCAATGGCTGGCTGACGAGCTATGGCGGTCCGGGCCAGGTGGCGGCCGCGCGCGGATTCGCCGTGCTCGCGCCCAACTATCGCGGCAGCACCGGGCGCGGCGTGGAGTTCTCGAAGCTCTCGCAGGGCGACCCGGCCGGCAAGGAGTTCGACGACCTCGTCGACGCGGTCGATCATCTTGTGGCGACGGGGCTGGTTGATCGCGAGCGCGTAGGCGTGACGGGCGGGTCGTACGGCGGCTACGCGACAGCGTGGTGCTCCACGTACTATTCGGAGCGATTTGCGGCCGGGGTGATGTTCGTCGGTATCTCGGACCGCATCAGCAAGTCGGGGACGACGGACATCCCGGCCGAGGAATATCTGGTTCACTCGCGCCAGCAGCCGTGGGAGAACTGGGACTTCTTTCTGCAACGTAGTCCGATCTACCACGCGGACAAGTCGCGCACGCCGCTGCTGATCCTGCACGGCAAGGAGGATCCGCGCGTGCACCCGAGCCAGTCGTTGGAGATGTACCGCTATCTGAAGCTGCGCGGGCAGGCGCCGGTACGGCTGGTGTGGTATCCGGGCGAGGGGCACGGCAACCGGCAGATCGCCGGACGCTATGACTACAACCTGCGTATGCTGCAGTGGTTCGAGCATTACCTCAAGGGGCCGGGCGGTGATCCGCCGCCGTACGAGCTGGACTACTCGAAAGTCAAGCCGCCGAAGGACGATGACGAAGACGGCGGCAAGGAGTCGGACGAGAAAAAGGGGGACTGATCGATGCCGTTGTTCGAGCGGCACATTTTCGTCTGCGGCAACGTGCGGCCGGAGGGGCATCCGCGCGGATGCTGTCACGACAAGGGTGCCGACGCGGTGCGCGAAGCGTTCAAGCAGGCCATCAAGGCGCACGGACTGAGCGGGCGCGTTCGCGCGAACGCGGCGGGCTGCCTCGATCAGTGCGAGCACGGGGTGACGGTGCTGGTGTATCCGGAGCAGGTGTGGTACGGGTTCGTCCACGTGGAGGATGACGTAGAGGAGATCGTCCGCGAGCACCTCCTTGGTGGGCGGCCGGTGGAGCGGCTGCGGCTCGCACCCGAGTGTATCAACACGCCGAACTGCGCACATCGCCCGGTGCGCAGCTCGTAATCCACGGCCCTCGCTCTGGCGGGTCGTGCAGGGCGATCTTAGCAACTCGCAAGAAAACCGCAGCAAATCCCGGAATTCGGGCGCACCGCGCGGCCGGCTCATCCGTCGTCAGGGCAGACGGGGAGAATCTCCCACGGAACGGGGGCACACTGAAGCAGACGATCGGAATCTTGCCTGCACCCGGCGCGACGCAACGGGCTTGGTCTATTTTGGCATGCGGAGGACAGAACGGTGAATCTGATAACCAAGTCGAATGTGATTTGTATGAGCGTCATCGCGCCCCTCTGGGGCGCGTGCAGCCCCGTGCTCGGGCAGGTGGTCTGGAGTTCGCCGAGCAATGGTTTCTCCGCGTACACGGAGGCGTTCGCCGACGATCCGTTCGACGGGGCGCCACCGTGCTTTACGTTCGATACGAGCGTGGCGACCGTGCCCGGGCTCTTCGGCAAGGATTTTGCGGGGCGATCGTACTCCGACTGCGGCATCCTGATTTTCACCTGTCCACTGCGCGGCAGCGGCTGGGTGCACTTCTGGGTGGAGGGTCTGGGGACGCCGACGGTACATGTGCAGTGGTACGCGATCTCGCGCGCCTATCACCACTGCTACGACCGGCCGGCGTACACGGCTTGGGGCGTGGCCAATCTCGTTGCCGACGTGGTGCTCGAGCCGACGGGCGTGCCCGACGGCACGCCGGTGACGGTGGATTACCTGTGGTCGCAGTTCTCGCTCAACAACCTGAAGCACGAGGCGGGCGGGGAGGACCCGGCGCACGTGAAGAACACGGAGCTGTTGCTGAACGGTACGGCGCTGCACAGCGGTCTGTTCGATCTGGACAACGTGCGCGGCATCAAGTGGCTGCCGAATCAGGTCGGGTCGTTCGCGACGGTGGCCGGTGCGGCGGTAACAGTGGAGGTCGCGGCGGACACGCGGGCGGAGATCAACAGCCCCGGACGCGGGCCGGCGAACGAAGACCTCGCGGTCGCGTCGTTCTGGGGGGAGATGTATCTGAGCGTCGCCGGGCCCGTGGTCATTCCCGGCGGCATTTCGGCGATGACGCCGTACCGGAACCTGCTGCTGGAGTTCTCGCTGGACATAGGGTCCGACACCGAGTTGAGCGACCCGTTTATGGACGGCGACGAGGTATTCGATCCGGGCGACCTGTACGTCTGGCACGGGCCGTTGCTGGCTGGACCGACGAACGGCGGGCGCGACGACGCGACGATTTTCGGCATCGACCCGAGCCCGTCTCCCATTCCGTTAACCAGCGCGCCGACGTGCAGCGGGCTGTCGCCGGCTGACGTGGTGGGACAGCACTTCGATCTCGACGGGACGGACTCGCTCGATTTCTCGGTGACGCAGGTACTGCCGCCGATCAATCAGGGGCCGCCGGTTTCGCCGATCGGGGCGTTCGCCAGCCACTGCGTCCAACCGGGCGATCACCTGATCGTCTCGTACGATGACGATGAGGCGACGCCATACGTCGGCGGGCCGTTCTCGTGCGGTGTGCCGGTGGATACGGAGTCGCCGTTCCTGCTGGACACGTTCGGCAGCACGCCCGAGCAGGACGAGATCGTCGGGCTGAATCTGATCACGCTCGTTTCGCCTGCGGTGGTGCTGGGCGAGTACGCGATCGAGGCGGAGGACCGGCTGCACGTCAATCTCGCGCCGAATCCGGACGGGCCGCAGGCGGACGACGACGACGTGGACGCGCTGGACATCTACGACGACCCGGCGATCTGCAATGTCTGGGTGTTCTCGCCCGACCACGAGGCGACGTTTTTCGATCCGAACAGCAACCTGCTGCTGCGGCCGGGGAGCATCTACGAGGTGGCCGCGGGCGGGCCGGTGGAGGTTGTGCGCGGCGACGTGCACCTGGGCATTTCGCGCGAGGCGGACATCGACGCGTTCGAGTTTGTCTGGACGTTTGATGCGGCGTTTGGCGGGCAGGTGCTGACACTGCTGTTTAGCGTCGACGACGACGATCCGCTGACGGTGGGCGTGGATGAATCGGGCGGACTGGACCCGCGCATGATCTACGCTTCGTACCTGACGGGGTCATCGTGGGACTATCTCGATCAGCCGCTCAAGGAGGATATCGATGCGATCACCAACTGGTGGACGCCGCTGACGCCGGCGATCCCGCCGCAGCCGCAGTGCATTTGCGGCGACGTGGACGGCAGCGGCGGGCCGGTGAATCTCGCCGACTTCGCCGCGTTTGCCGCGTGCTTCGGACTTTCCGCGGCGACGCCGGGGTGTCTGTGTGCCGATCTGGACGCGGATGGGTCGATCACGTTGGGCGACTTCGCCACATTCTCGACGACGTTCGGCGCGGTCTCGCCGAATTCGCCGCCGAACTGCCCATAACGCGCGCCGGAGGGTGCAACTCCGCCGCACCCTCCACTTGTTCGATTCAGAGCCGGGACCGCGCTGCTGTACGCTGGCCGCGCGGTCCCAGCTTTGCGCGCGGTGTGGTCTCCGTATTCTGATCGATGGACCGGGTGCCCGTGGTTTTCTCCCTGGGGCGTCCGGTAAGGAGCAATTTCGTTTGAGCCGTGTCCGGCCATTGGCTAAGATGGAGGTTCCGCCAGAGGGGAAGGTCAAAAGGGGGCCGCCGGATGGAACGTAAGGCACCTGCTCACCACCGGGAGTTCATCATGTCGTTACATTTTGTACGTGGGATGATCTGTGCGCTGGCTGTCTGGACGTGTGCTGCGTTTCCTGCGGCCGCCGAGCCGATGCGCTACGACGGGCAGCAGATCATCAGCGTCGAAGTGCGCACGCCGGCGGAGCTGGCAAAGCTGCAAGCGCTGAACGTGGACATTCAGGACTGCATCCACCATCTGGGGCGGATGGACGTGCGCGTCACGCCGCAGCAGAAGGCGGCCGTCGCGGCGCTCGGGTTGCCGTTCAAGGTCGAGGTGGAGGACGTCCAGCGGTTGATCGAACTGGAGCGCCCGGCGCAGCGCGGCGCCACGTACTTCGAGGATTATCATCCGTATGCGGAAATCCTGACGTACATGGACGACCTCGTGGCGACCTATCCGGAGTTGGTGTCGATTATCGACATCGGCGACACGCTGGAGGGACGGTCGATGCTCGTCTTGCGGATTACCGGCGCCGGCGAGGGCACGAAGCCGGGCGTGTTCTTTCACGGCGGGCAGCACTGCCGCGAGTGGATCACGGTGCCGGTGCAGTTGTACATCGCCACGCACCTGCTGGAGAACTACGGCGTCGATCCGACGATCACGGAACTGGTCGATCGCATCGAATGGTTCATCATGCCGGTGCTGAACGTCGACGGGTACATCTACACGTGGGAGGGGGAACGCCTCTGGCGTAAGAATCGGCGCAACAACGGCAACGGGACGTGGGGGGTGGACCTGAACCGCAACTGGGGTTTCGGCTGGGGCGGCGAGGGCGCCAGCACGTCGCCGTCAAGTGAGACCTACCGCGGAACGGGACCGTTTTCGGAGCCGGAAACTCAGCGTGTGCGCGATTTCTTCTTCGCGCATACCAACATCCGCGCATACATCGACTTTCACAGCTATTCGCAGTTGATCCTCTGGCCATGGGGCTGGACCGCCGACCTGCCGCCGGACAATGATGGGTTCAGTTACATCGGGCTGGCGATGCAGCAAACCATCCTCGGAGTACACGGTCAGTTCTACACGGCCGGGCCGGTGTACACCACGATCTACCCCGCGTCGGGCGGCGCGTCGGACTGGGCGTACGGTCAGCAGGGCGTGTGGGGATTCTCCTATGAACTGCGCCCGACGTCCTCGAGCCCGGGCTTTCTGCTGCCGCCGGAAGAGATCATCCCGACCAGCGAGGAGATCCTGCCGGCGGCGCTGCTGCTGGCGGACTGGGCGACGACGGCCGTGCGGATCGAGTTTCCGGACGGACAGCCCTCGTACGTGGAGCCGGGAACGCCGACGGCGCTGACGGTGCGCATCCTGCCGCAGAACGAGAACGTCAATCCGGCCACGCCGACGATGCACTATCGCGCTCGGGCCAGCCATCCGTTCGCGCCGATCGCGCTGACGCCGCTCGGCGGGGATCTGTATGAGGCGCTGCTGCCCGCGGCCGCCTGCGGCGAGACGCCTCAGTATTACGTCAGCGCGGCGGGTGACGGCGGGTCGACGACTCTCAGCCCGGCGGCGGCGCCGGTGTCATACTACGAGCACGACGTGGTGATCATCGACGTGGCGGTCTACGAAGACTTTGAAGTCGATACCGGGTGGACGACGGAGGTGCTCGGCGCCACGGCCGGTCAGTGGCAGCGCGGCGTGCCGGTCGACGATTCAGGCTGGGCATACGATCCGGCGACGGACGGCGACGGCAGCGGGCAGTGCTGGCTGACGCAGAACGAGTTGGGCAACACCGATGTCGACAGTGGCTCGGTGCGGTTGAATTCACCCGCGTACGATCTGACGGACGGCGACCCGATTGTCCGCTACGCCTATTTCCTGCGGCTGACCGACGCCTCCGGCGCCGACTGGCTGAAGGTCGAGGCGAACACGGGCGGCGGGTCGCTGTCGTGGGTTGAGGTGGCGCGGCACACGTCGGACGGCGGGCTGGCCTGGCGCACGCACGAGATTACGGCGGCGGACCTGGCGGCGGCCGGGGCGCCGCCCAGCGCCGACATGCGCTTCCGCTTCACGGCAACGGACGCCAGCCCGCAGTCGATCGTCGAGGCGGGGCTTGATGCATTCGAGGTTGTGCAACTCAGTTGCCCGCTGCCCGAGTTTGCCGGCGATCT
>CAZNDQ010000148.1:0-2968 GCA_964571825.1 uncultured Planctomycetales bacterium
GCGCGAACCGGAATCCAACCTGGACCCGATCGAACGGCTGATGCTCGCCTCGCGGGAGGCGGAGCGTGCCGGCGTCTTCGCGTCCACGGCTTCCCGTGCGGCCAGGCGGTCGACGTCCTATGCCCGCGTGATCCGCATCGGCGCCGGGCTGCTGTCCGCCGCGGCCTGTCTGCTGGTGGCTGTGACGGTGTCGCAGTTCGCCCACCGCCAGTCGACGGCGACCAATGGCCCGGCGATGAACGTCGCCCAGGCCCGCCCCGTCTCCCTCGACTGGGGGGTCTTCAGCAGTTGCCTCACCGGTCCCGGCCAGCCGATCGTGGCCGGTTGCGACTCCGCCGATCTCGACACGGACGGCGACGTGGATCTTGCGGACGTGCGGCGGTATCAGGCCAGCGAGCTTCGCGAGTAGCCGCGCGCCGAGTCACGCAATCCCCCGTCCCCCATCCACCGCGATAATCTGACCCGTCAGATAATCCGGCGCGTCCAGCAGATAGCCGACGACATCCGCGATTTCCTCCGGCGTCCCCGCGCGCCCGGCCGGCACGCGCGCGATCAGTCGCTTCCGGGTTGCTTCGTCGTACTCTTCCGGAAACTCGGCAATTCCCGGCGCCACGCCGTTGACCTGTACACGCGGCGCCAGCGTCCGGGCGAGCGACTTCGTCAGGTTCACCAGCCCCGCCTTCGATGCGCAGTAGGACAGATGCCGCGCCCACGGGCGGTCGGCGCTGATGTCGCACAGGTTGATGATCCGCCCGCGTCCGCTCGCCGACAGATGCGGCGCGGCAGCGCGGCTCAGTGCGGCCGGCGCGATCAGATTCACCCGCAGCATATACTCCCATGCAGACGCATCGACATCATCGAGCGCATCGCCGCCTGCTGCTCGGAAAAGCGATGCATTGTTCACCAGCGCGTCGAGCCGGCCGAACGCGCCGACGGCCGCCTCCACGATGAGTGGATAGCGCGTCGCGTCGCCCAGGTCGGCGCAAATGGGTTCACAGCGACCGCCGCAGGCTTCGATCATCGCCGCCGTCTCGGCCGCCTCCGCCTCGGAGCGGTGATAGTGCAGCGCCACATCATAGCCGCGCTGCGCGGCCACCACGCAGATCGCACGCCCCACGCGCCGCGCGCCGCCCGTCACCAGCACTGCCCGACGGGCGCCGTCGTCATGGATTGGGGGAAGTCCGTCCACTGTCTCCCGATGCTCCAGCAGCCGGCGCGGCCGCTGCTTCGCCGACGAGCGCCCTCTGCAAAGCCGGAATCCGCCCGGCCACGGCCGCCAGCGACGGATCGAGCGCCAGGGCCTGCTCCAGGGCGCTTTCGCACTCCTTCTGCCGGCCCATGCGGGCGTAGGTTACGGCGACGCCGAAATGCGCCCGCGCATGTCGCGCGTCCATCTCGGTCGCCTGCTGGAAGGCTGCCAACGCACCGTCCAGGTTCGCTTTCGCTGCTTTGGCCGCGCCGAGGTGAAACCACACGTCGGCGTCCGCGTCTTCCAGTGCGACGGCCTGTTCCAGCGTCGCCAGCGCTTCGTCGTGCAACATCAGGTCCAGCAGCGCGACGCCCACGCCGTCCAGGTTGGCCGCGGCGCCCGGGTTGCGCCGCGCCAGCTCGCCGAACAGCGCCAGGGCATCGCGTGGCCGCCGGGCCTCCAGCAGGCGTCGCCCGAGCCGACGCAGCACCGCTTCCGACTCCGCGTCCTCCGCGCTGATCTGCCCGCGCATCGCCAGCGCCTCATCCAGCCGGCCGGCATCCAGCGCCAACTGCAAGCTGAGCCGTGCGACGACGCCCGCCGAGACCAGCGCGAACGACGCGTCCGCACCGGCAAGCGCTGCGGCGGCGTCCGCGTGCTGGAGCATCGACGCCAACGTCCCGTCCCGCCCGGCCGTATCGCCGGCGCGGTGCTGAAGTTCCGCCGTCAGCAGCAGGGCCTCCGCCGTCGGCGGCGCCTGGGCGCTGGCCCAGAGCATCGCCTGCAGCGCCGGCTGAAACCTCCCCGTTCGGTGGCCCAGCCGCGCCACCGCCCGTGCATCCTCCGTCGCCGCCGCGCCGCGATCGATCAGCGCCTGTAGCCATCGAGAGGCATCGTCGAAGCGTTCCAGCGCGACGGCGGCCGTCATGGCGTTGCGCAACTCGTCGTTGGACATCCCGGCCGCTGCGCTGCCGGCGCCGCCCAGTTCATCGAGCAAGCCGGCGACGTCGCGTTTCCAGCGGGCGTCGCGCCGCGCCGCGGGCGTCGACATCTTCCCGCGCAGCCGATCCTGCGGCGGCGCCGATGCCGTCGGATCGGGGGTGGTCCGGCCGTTGTCGGCGTTGGGGGGAGGCGGCGCGGGCGGGTCCGCCGTTCGAGGCTCCGCGGCGTCCGCGATCTGGTGTCGCAGCGCCCCGACCTCCCGCTCCAGTTCCGCCACCCGCTCCGCCAGCGGCTCCAGCGCCGCCACCCGCGCCGCCAGCGCCTTGTTGCGACCGTTCAGAAAGATGCCCACGACCGCCAGCAGCAACGTCACGATCGCCACCGACGCCAGCAGGATCGCACCAAGCTGATTGAGCTTGCCGTAGACGAGTTCGTCTCGGGACGGGCGCTCGGCGTCGGGTGGGCGGGTGTGAGCCATGACGACGGATATTGATCGACGAAGGCACGCGAAGCAATCCGCACCCGCGTTACGAACCTTCACGGCGCGTTTGCGCACAAATCGGATTCAGACTGCGCTCGTGTCCGAAAAAAAACCACTTTTCTCCGAAAATCGCCTTGACCGGCACACGGTCATACAGTATACTCCGGATGGTTCGGCTCCACCCGAGCGCACAGTCTTCGGGACGCGCTCGCAGGTTTGTGACATTCTGGTTGTCCGCCAAAGCGGAGAGGCCATGGCCTGCTTCGATCAAGACACGCGGAGTCTGTGCGCCCTTCGACGCTCGACGCTCGACGCTCGACGCTCGACGCTCGACGCTCGACGCTCGACGCTCGACG
>CAZNDQ010000148.1:3068-8636 GCA_964571825.1 uncultured Planctomycetales bacterium
CGACGCTCGACGCTCGACGCTCGACGCTCGACGCTCGACGCTCGACGCTCGACGCGACCGTCCCGGAGCCGGGATGGTCGGGACGGCCTGCGTTCGGGCCTGCCCGCTGTCCAGCCCCGCAGCCGCTCGCCTCCTTTCTGATGATCGGACTCAACTTGCGAACCGTTGAGTCCTTCCGTGCGTAGCATCTGCACGACGGACTGGCTCCGTCTGACGCGGCCGCGCGGCCGCAGACGGGCGCCGTCCATATGGATTCGCAGGACGGGGTCCGGCGGTCGCACCGACGTGCGCGCAGCGACCCCACTACTGGAAAGGATTTCGCTACGATGAGAATGAAACACGCTGCGATTGGCGTGATGGGGCTTGCCCTGTTCGCCGGCGTCGCCCAGGGGGCGGCGTACACGTGGGTCTCCTACATGGGCAGCCTGACCGGCGATTACGACGACGGCGCTCACTGGGCGTGCAGCGGCTTCTGCGCCGACTGGCCTAATTCGACGTCGGCGGACGCCAGCGTCTCGGGCGGCGCCTTCACCATCTCGCTGACGGTCAATGCCGATCTGGATGACTTCGTCATCGACCCGGACGGGGATCTGTACCTGGACGGGGAGGGGACGACGCACACGATCGAAGCGGAAACGCTGACGATCTCGTCCACCTACGGCGGGGCCGTCTGGCTCAGCGACAAGGGCGTCATCAAGACGGTGGACCACTGAGTCCGCCGTCAAGGCCGCGGGGATGTGTATGACCCGCGGACGGTTCTGTAACCGCAAATGAAGTAAGTGAAACGTCACCGTCGCCTTTTTTTCTTGTGCCTGTGCTCAGGTTGATTTGTCACCAGGGGTTGTCGAGATGTCCAGAGTGAGGATAGCCGTGTTCTTCGGAGCGGGCCTGTCATTGTGCGGGGGTGCAATGGCGCAAGTGAACATTCCTGAGGGGTTCGAAATCGTGGAGTTCGCGGACACTTCCCAGGCGACCGGCTGGCCCCGGATTAACAACTGCGGCCAGGTCGTGTTCTGGAAGGGATTTGCGGACGACTACGGTGCGGAAATCCTCGTCTACGATAACGGTCGCATTATTCAGATCACGGACAACGATGTGCCCGATTCCTTTCCGGACATTAATGACAGCGGTACTGTCGTTTGGGCGCACGACTCGCGGAATCCGTCAAAGGGGACGATACTGTTCGACGACGGAGAACGTGTGCTGTCGCTTGGGAAGGGGACTCAGCCGAGCATTAATGGCCCGGGCTTAGTGGCGTGGAAGCGATTCCACGGTGGGGGCTGCGCCAGCGCGTCGGACATCTACTTGTTCGATGGAAAGTCGACACGGCAGTTCTTTTCCGACGGATTCTCCAATCAATCGGTCGAGATCAACGATTCTGGCGACATGGTCTGGACGCGTTACAACTTCTGCTCGCGACCTCATTGGATAGGCGACATCGTTCTTTTCACTGATGGGTACACTCGAGTGCTCAATGACAGTACGACGCAGTCTCAGGTTCCGGAACTCAACAACCTCGGATCCGTTGTGTGGCTCAATGCCGGCGCGATCGAGGTGTGGAAGGACGGCGCGTTCACGCAATTGTCTTTAGGTGCTCCGCCGGGCAATCCCACTGTGAACGATTCCGGCGACATGCTCATTCCCCTGTGGGATGCAAATCGGCGGGAGTGGGACATGTGGATGTACCGGATGGAGGATGAGCGTCGCGTCGCGTACCTTCTGACGGACGATCCGTTCGTGGAGGCGGCACCTCAGATCAATGAGTTCGGCGAGGGCGCCTGGCCCTTCACGCGGCAGCCCAGCGAAGGCGATTGGAGCGGAGGCGTTCGTCTGTTGCGGCGAAAGCAAACGGGCGATGGCGACCTGGATGGAGCCGTCGATCTTAGCGATGCCGGGAAACTGGTTGGGTGTCTGACTGGCCCTGAGTGGGTCAAAAGAACGCAGCCGGGGCCTCGGGACTGCCTCTGCGACTGCCGATTCCTGGATACCGACTACGACGGTGACGTGGATCTTGCAGATTTTGCGACCTTACAGAACAGGTACGATCCGGAGTGAGCAGCGGTCGTGATCAACACGACGTGCTGCAACGGAGACGATTCGTGCCCTTTGTGCCCCAATGGGCGGGTGCGAGTACTTGGATGTTGTAGTCTCGGACGGCTGAATGCCGTCGATTGCAAGGACGTATTTCATGAATTGGTTGCAAACCCTTAAGAAAGGGTCCGTGTGCCTGGCGTTGGCCGGCGGGCCTGTGGCCGTGGTGCAGGCCACGGACAATACTTACCAAGCCAATACGACCGGGAAGTGGGACAATGATGCGCTTTGGAGCCTCGGTCACGTTCCGGACAACACCGAACGTGCCGTGATCCCCTCCACCAGCGTGTGCAAGATCCGCACCGGCGATCCCGCCGCGGTGGCGGAGTCGATCGACGTGCAGGGCACGCTGCGGGTGGAGTACGGCAACTCGCTGACGATCGAAGACGACTCGACGGTGGACGGCCTGCTGGAATTGCAGGGCGATCCCAACGGCGAGACGGGCTGCGATCTGGTCATCGCCGAATCGCTGACCATCAGCGGGGATGGCGAGATCTACATGAACCACAAGCACGTCGTGATCGACGACGACGGCGACAACACCTCCGTGCTGACGGTTAACCCCGATCCGGGTGGATGCAGTCCGCTCGATCCGGGTTGTGCCGTGGTGCTGCACGGCGGCGGGATCATCAAGGTGGCGATGGTGAACAACGCGTTCGTGATCGCCGACCTTGACTGGACCAACGGCGATCCTGACCAGCTCTGTCTGCTCGAACATGCCAAATCGGGCAGCGGATACTGGATCGCGGAGGCGGAGGGTGAACTGGCCGTGCAGGTCGAGGTCACCGGCGCGGGCGACTGGGCAGTGCGCTCGCCGAGCGGAAACGGTCCCAGCATCGATATCGAGGTCTGTGTCAGTGATCTCAGTGGAGACGTGAGCGTCACCGCGGGCAAATTCTGGCTGAACGGAGCCAGCTTTTGCACCGACGGTGACCTCACGTGGGATTCCGCTGACAACACCTCTCGATTCGTGCTGACCAGCGGGCAAGCCGTCGGATTCGGCGGCGTGGATTGCGCCAACGCCTGCAACTGATTGCTCGGAGTGTAGCACAGGCCGGCGCCGATCACAAACGTGGTCGGCGCCGGTCGCCTTTTCGTGCGCCGATGTGTCGCAGGCGGGATCACGGGATCGGATGTCGAAAACCGGCGTCACACCTCACTTCGGCCGCTGCTCGTCCGGCACGACGTGCATGGACCAGATGTCGGTGACCTGCGTGGGCTTGGCAGGTTTGTCCTCCAGACCGGCGGCGAAGCGGCGGGAGCCGCGGATCAGGATGTAGCTGCTGAGCACGAACAGGATGATCAGCACCAGGCCGAACAGCAGCATGAGCGGCGCCGTGCGGATGTCCTGCGCCCGCGGCGAGTCGTCCGTCACCAAGACCATGTCGGCCATCTCGGGCGCCAGATCGTGACTGATGCGCGACTTCGGTTCCTTGGGCAGGCTGAGCATGACCACCAGCCAGACCCACAGCCACAGAAGCAGGCCGATCATCAGGGCGATCAGGCCGCCGCGCGTCCGACGTATCGAGTAGTCCGGTGGTTTCGGTTTCATCGCGCTGACCGTCCCGTCGCGGCCGCCGGGGCATCGGCGCGCCGCTGTTCAATCTCTCGCAGAGCTTCGTAGTGCGAGCGCTCCTCCGGCTCCAGCCCGGCCGGAACCGTGACGCGAAGCGTAACGACCTGGTTGCCGCGGGAGCCGTCCGCCCGCGGCGCGCCGCGATCGCGCAGCCGCAGCCGCGCGCCGCTCGACGAACCCGGCGGCACCGTCATCGCGACCGGCCCTTCCAGCGTGGGCACGTCGATGCGTCCGCCCAGCACGGCCGTCGTGACCGGCACATCTACGGTGCAGTGAATGTCATCCCCATGTCGCGAAAAAGTTGGATGTGGCGCGACCCGGCAGACGAGGAGCAGATCACCCGGCGCGGCGCCGCCCATGCCGGGCTGGCCCTTGCCGCGCAGGCGGATTTTCTGCCCGTCCGCCACGCCCGGGGGGATCTTGACGTCCAGCGTCTGCCGCCGACCGCCGCCGCCTTCCTGTAATGTGAGTGCGACGGACGTGCCGCGCAGCGACTGGTCAAAGCTGAGCTGCACCGTCTGCTCGATGTCCTGGCCGCGCTGTTGCGGATGCTGCGCCGCCGCGGCGCGACCGCGCCCGCCGCCGAAGATCTGATCGAAAACGCTCGCCCGCCCCCCCCCGGCGCCGCGCCCGCCAAACGCCGAGAAAAGATCCTCAAGATCGTCCATGTTGATCTGCGAGCCGCCGCCCCAGGTGTAGACGCGCTCGCCCTGAGGCCCGGACTTGACGCCGCCGACCGCCGCGCGGCCAAAGCGATCGTACTGCCTGCGCTTCTCCGCGTCGCTGAGAACCGAGTGCGCTTCCTGCACCTCCTGGAACTTGCGAACCGCGTCCGGGCTGTTGTTCCGGTCGGGATGGTACTCCTTGGCCAGCCGTCGGTAAGCCCGGCGAATGGTCGCGTCGTCCGCGTCCCGGGGGACGCCCAGAATCGTGTAGTAATCTTCGTGAGCCATGCCTGCGCAGTCCGGCGCGGTCGCGCCGCCGCGGTCGATCCGGCGGCGCGCTGCCATCGTCGCGATTATACGCGCGCGCCCCGCGCGACGCGAACGCTGTCCAGAAGGCCCGGCGGTGGATGGGGTTTGCACTGCATCGCCCCCGCGGCCGTGGCATCGGCGATGTTAAGCTCCTGCAAATGCGTTATTTGCGCCGTGCGAAGTCGGCGCGAAGATTCCCGTAAAAAACACGTTTTCAGCCCCTTGACGCGGCCGCGGGGATGCCTAAGATTGCCCGACTCTGGTGAAGGGAGGGATTTGGCCCGCCCGGCAACCAGACGCTCTTTGGCAAGTGAAAACGTGGACGTAATCGTCTGTCGATCGACCGACGCGGGGTGCTCTTGAGTGCCTTGGCGGGAGTCGGTTGGGCAGACTGGTTTTTTCGTGACTAAAGGCATCGGTGCGTTTCGGAAGGCGGGCGTCGCGGCGGCAGCGTCGCGGGGTCAGCCGGAAGGGGCGCATACGATTCAAGCGCTGTGAGGCAAACTTGACACGTTGGAGATGCGGTTGCACCCGGCGGGGTCGTTCGGCGGAAGCGTCGGGCGGGCTTCGGTGGGTGTGGCAGTCTCTCATTAATGTGGTCAAGCTACTAAGAGTGCATGGGGGATGCCTAGGCGTCGAGAGGCGATGAAGGACGTGGTAGGCTGCGATAAGCCCCGGGGAGCTGTCAAACGAGCTGTAATCCGGGGATTTCCGAATGGGGAAACCCGGCGTCACTGGGCAACCAGATGGCGTCATCCGCGGGTGAATGCATAGCCCGTTGGAAGCTAACCCAGGGAACTGAAACATCTCAGTACCTGGAGGAAGAGAAATCAACCGAGACTCCGTCAGTAGCGGCGAGCGAAGGCGGACCTAGCCCAAACCGTGGTGCTTGCACCGCGGGGTTGCGGGCCCTCGAGGAGTTACAAA
>CAZNDQ010000149.1:0-8624 GCA_964571825.1 uncultured Planctomycetales bacterium
GGCATCGCGCATGAAGGCGACCAGCAGGGCGCAGACCGCCTCGAACTGCTCGATCTGCCTCAGCCCCACTTCGACGCTGAGGGAGTGCTCCACGGGACGATCATCCACGTCGATTCGTTCGGCAATCTGATCACCAATATCCACGCCAGCGACCTGGCGCATCTCAGCTCGCGGCGGCACACGCCCGAGGTGCACGTCGGCGGCACCAACGTGGGCGCGCTGCGCATGACGTACGGCGACGTGCCGGTCGGCGCGCCGCTGGCGCTGCTCGGCAGCAGCCGGGCGCTCGAGGTGGCGGTGAATCAGGGCAGCGCCGCGCGCGTGCTGAATGCCGGCGCCGGCGGCGAGGTGGTTGTTCGCTGACGGCCCAGGTTCCGGCGGAGCGGACGGCTGACGGGCCCGGCGGCGGTGGCATACAATCCGGCGTGGACCACGGTGGGCGGAGTTCCATGCCGATGAATCGGACCGGACGAATTGCCCTGTATGTCGCGGTCAGCGGCCTGTCGCTCTGGGCGGTTGGGCCGGCGTCGGCGCAGCGCGACAGGGAGGTGCCGGAGAACCGGGCGGCCGTGACGGCGGCGCTCGTCGCGGCGCGGGCCGGCGGCGACGAAATCGACCAGTTCCGTACCGCCCACTACGTCATCCTCTTCGACGGCGACCGCAGCCTGGCCGTGGAGCGCGGGCAGTTGCTCGAAAGCCTCTACCGCAGCTACTTCCACTTCCTCAAGCAGATGAAGATCGCGCACCAGCCGCCGGCGGAGAAGCTCATCGTCCTCGTCTTCGAGGATCAGGCGGGCTTCGACGACTATCGCCGCCGCGCCGGCTTCGATTTCGGCGACGGCGGGGCGATCTATCTGCAGGGGTACTACGACGCGGGGACAAACCGCGCCGCGTTCTACAACCAGCGGCGGGGCGGCGCGTACGAACAGCAGAAACAGGCACTGGAGAACCTCGCCCAAATGCTGCAGCGCATCCCCGGCCCGGAGAACACGCGGATCACGATTCAGGACGCGGACGGAGCGCGGCAGAGTACGAAAGGACAGGCGGCGCGCGATCTGGTGCGGATGCGCGACGAACTGATCCGGACGTTCGATCTCGAAAACCGCGTCGTCACGCAGCATGAAGGGGCGCATCAGCTCGCGTTCAACACGGGTTTGCAACGGCGCGACCGGCCGTATCCGTTCTGGGTGAGCGAGGGGCTGGCGTGCACCTTCGAGACGCCGGGGACGAACACCGGCTTCGGCGCGTTCCGCGTCAACGCCGACCGGCTGCGCGAGTATCGCGCCGCGCGCGAGCGGGGCGAGACGCTCGGCCTGCCCGGTCTGCTCACCGTACGGGCGATGGCGCCTGAGCGCGTGCTGAGTCTGTACGCCGAGTCGTGGGCGCTGTTCTTCTTCCTCGCGCGGCAGCAGCCGCAGGCGCTGTCGGCGTATCTGCAGGAGCTGGCGGGGCGCTCGGCGCGGCCGGTGGGGGAGGTCGTGGACGAAGTCGAGGTGTTTCGCCGTCACTTTGGCGAGGACCTGGTGGCGCTGGAGAAGCGGTGGGAGGTGTTTATTCGCGGGCTGTCATGAGCCCTCCGCCGCCGATCATCGCCGGGGCGGGCGCAGTCATTTGGTGTTTGCAGTTCTTCTCACGCGGACAAAGCGGCCGCCCGGAAGCGCTTTGACCGCCGCTTTCAGTTGCAGCATCGTCAGCGCGCTGCTGACCCGCCCCGGCGGCAGGCCGGTCCCGTCGATCAACTGATCGATCGTTGCCTCGGCGTCGCCCAGCGCCTCGACGATCCGGCGCTCCGTTTCGTCGAGGACGGGCCCGACCGCCACGTCGATGTCGAATAGCGAGGATTCGGCGGCGCCATCTCGGCGCAGCGCCTCCCCGACACCCTGCAATTCCTGAAGGATGTCCTCGAGGTTGGTGGTGAGCTTGGCGGCGCCGTCGCGGATGAGGGCGTTGGTGCCGAAGGACATTTCGCTGTCGACGCGGCCGGGGAGGGCGAACAACTCGCGGTTGTAGTCGGTGGTGGCGGCGGCGGTGGAGAGGGCGCCGCTGCGCGGTCCGGCCTCGATGACGAGGGTGCCGAGGGAGAGGGCGGCGATGATGCGGTTGCGCACGGGGAAGTTCTTGCGGTCCTCGACGATGGTCATCGGCAGTTCGCTGATGACGGCGCCGGACGCGGCGATGCGGTCGCGGAGGCCAGCGTTTTCCGGGGGGTAGATGTGCGACAGCCCGTTGCCGAGCACGGCGATCGTCCGACCGCCGGCGTCGAGCGCGCCGATGTGCGCCCACGAATCCACGCCCCGCGCCATGCCCGAGACGACGGTGAAGCCCGCCTGCCCGAGCAGGTAGCCGAAGCGCCGCGCCTGCTCCTGACCGTAGTGTGTGGCGCGGCGCGCGCCGACGATGGCAAGGGCGACGGAGTCCTGTCGTTCGAGGCGTCCGAGGACGTAGAGGCACACGGGCGGGTCCGGCGTCTGCCGCAACAACTCCGGGTAGTCGTCGTCGAGCCGGCAGATAATCCGGACGCCCGCCTCGGCCGCGCGCGAAATTTCGCTTTCGACGTTCACCTCGTCGCGCGAGCGGCGGATGGCCTCGGCGGTCACCTGCCCGACGCCGTTGATCCCGCGCAGCTCCAGCGCCGAGGCGGCGAGGATACGCTGGGGCGTACCGAAATACTCGAGCAGTTTGCCAAAGGTGCGCGGGCCGATCTGGTCGGTGAGATGCAGATGAAGGCATTGGCGCCCGATGGCGGTGATGGTCTGGTGGCGTGTCGGCATGGCGGGAGCATACCGGAAGGGGCGGTCGGCGTGCCACCGCGGGGCGGGGGGATCAGCCGCGACGTTTGAGGACGAACTCGGCCATCGAGCGCAGCGAATCGAGCGACTGACTCGGCCGGAGCGCCTCCAGCGCGCTGAGCGCCCCCATCACGTATTTTCGCGCCGTCTCGAAGGCGTAGGTCAGGCTCTCATTTCGCACCAGCAGCTCCCGGATCCGCCCGTTCTGCCCGGCGTACCCGTTCGAGAGGACGAGTAGGGCCTCTTCGCGGTCGGTCCGCGCGCCCTGATGCAGCAGGTGGATCACCGGCAGCGTCAGCTTGCGCTTCTGCAGGTCGCTGCCCAGCGTCTTGCCCATCTCCTGCTCGGTGCCGACGATGTCGAGGATGTCGTCGACGATCTGAAAGGAAATGCCCAGGCTCAGCCCGAAGGTCTCCAGCGCACAGATCACCTCGGACTCCGCGCCGGCGAACTTCGCCCCCAGCAGGCAGCACGTGCTGGTAAGGCTCGCCGTCTTGCGCGTGATGATGTCGAAGTATTCCTGCTCGGTCAGCCGCAGGTTGTGGCGCTGGTGCACCTGCAGCAGCTCGCCCTCGCAGACGGTGTTGGTCGTCGAGCCGATCTGCCGTGAGGCGTACTGCGAATCGAGGCTGCTGCACAGGTGAAAGGCGTGGGAGATGAGGTAGTCGCCGAGGAGCACCGCCCCCTCGTTGCCCTGCAGGGCGTTGATCGTGCTCACACCCCGCCGGACCGAGGCCTCGTCGAGCACGTCGTCGTGCACGAGGGTGGCCAGGTGCACCAGCTCGACCACGGCCGCCAGCACGTCGTGTTCGCGCGTGAGCCGGCCCGCGGCGTCGCCCGAGAGCAGCACCAGCGCCGGCCGCAGCATCTTCCCCCGAAACCGCTCGACGTGCGCGCAGAGCGCGTTGACGAAGGGCGCGTCGCTGGCGAGCTCATCCTCGATGATGCGGCGCACGGCCGCGAGGTGGTCGGCGATCGGCTGATAGAGTGAGGAAAGTGCCTGCATCGGAAACCGTTCCGCCCGCGACGAAGTTCGCGCCAGGGTCTCGCCCGATTCGGCGGGGCATTCTAGCGAGGGGGCATGCACCTTCCAACCGCTTTCAGAACTTTTGAAAACACCCGGATTTCCCGCGGCCGGCCGGCGGTACCGGCGGCAGACGGCCGGCTTACGCTGGCGGCGTGTCGGCGCGATACTCCCCGCTTCGCCCGCCGCGCTTGCTTTCCAGCCGGATCGGGCCGATGACCATCGCGCGGTCGGCCGATTTGCACATGTCGTAGACCGTCAGCGTCGCCACGGACACGGCCGTCAGCGCCTCCATTTCCACGCCCGTGCGCGCGGTCGCCTGCGCCGACGCTTCGATTCGCAGCCGGTCCGTCGCGCCACGTGTAAACTCGACCGTCACGCGATCCAGCGGCAGCGGGTGACACAGCGGGATGAGGTCCGCGGTGCGCTTGGCGGCCTGGATGCCCGCCACCCGCGCGACGGCCAGGACGTCGCCCTTGGGCATTTGTCCGGCGAGGATCGCGTCGAGCACCTGTGGCCGGACCTTCAGCGTCGCCGAGGCCACGGCCTGGCGCTGCGTGACCGGCTTGGCGGAAACGTCCACCATCGACGCCCGACCCTGCGCGTCGAGATGGCTCAGATGCGGTTCTGCGGGAGGTCCATCGGTGGACATGCCCTCATGGTAGGGGGGGCGGCCGGTCCGGCAAGGTCGGCACCCGTGGCGGCTTTCAAGTTCCGGCGTGCGTTGTCCGATAATCGGAGCGGGGCTCGGCCGGAATGCCACGTCCGGGCGGAAGGGGTGCGCCTGCTGTCATGACCGACGTACTCGACCAGTCAGAGATCGACGCGCTGCTCTCGGCCGTCGCCGGCGGGGAGACGTTTGACGAGCTGTCCGGACTCCCGGCCGCCTTTGCCCCGCCGGGGCTGCGCAAGCCCGCGGCTGCCCGCGACGTCGTCGATTATGATTTCCGCCGCGCCGAACGCGTCAGCAAGGACCAGATCCGTTCGCTCGAAGCCATCCACGAGAACTTTGCCCGGAACTTCGGTGCGTCGATCTCCAGCTTCCTGCGGACGATCATCGAGGTGCACGTCGCCTCCATCGAGCAGATCACGTACAGCGAGTTCATCTATTCGCTGCCCAACCCGACCTGCTTCAATCTGCTTACGGCTGCGCCGCTGCAGGGCCAGCTCTGCATGGAAATCAGCCCGCTGATCGTGTTTCCGATCATCGACCGCCTGCTCGGCGGTTCGAGCAGCGAGCTGTACATCCCCCAGCGCCCGCTGACGAACATCGAGCTGCGGCTGATGAAACGGATCATCGACCGCGCACTGGAGGCGATGTCGGAGGCGTGGGCGTCGCTCTTGCCGGTCCGCTTCGAGCTGGCCGAGACCGAAAGCAACCCGCACATGGTGCAGATCGTCGCCCCGACCGAGATCGTGGTGATGATCGGCTTCGAGATCAAGTCGGGTTCGCGCACCGGCACGATGAGCCTGTGCATTCCGTTCAACGTCATCGAGCCCATCGTCGGCAAGCTCGCCCACCAGACGTGGCACTCGACGCAGCGGCAGCCCAGCACGCAGGAGCAGGTGAAGAAGGTTGCGCGCAGCCTGAACCGCGCCAACGTCGAGGTCCGCGTCTTCCTCGCCGAAACGACGATTTCGATGCGCGACCTGCTCAACCTGCAGGTCGGCGACGTCATCCGCACCGACAAGGAGGCGAGCGAACCCTGCACGCTGCAGGTGCTCGGCCGAAACAAGTTCGCCGGCCAGCTCGGCCGCTTCCGCGGGCATCGCTGCCTCAGGATCACCCGTCGCGCAGCCGCCGAAGACCCGCTCTGATCGGCGCCGCGCGATTCCCGCCTTCATTTCCAGTGTGTGCGCAGGCGCGGGTTGTTCACGGCCGTGCGAATGTCGCCTGTTGCAAAAACAATGATCGGCGTGGACGATGCCGGACCGGCCGGACAGGGTGCGCGGACCGCGCCGACGGGCCGGGGACTGGAGCCACACCAACGTGAACGATTCGGCGAATCTGGTTCGCAATGCCGACTTTGCGCAGGGACACAATGCGCCGGCCCACTGGCGCTGGGAGCGCCTCGCCGGGCGTGGGGAACCGCCCGTGCAGCGCGGCGACGGGAACGGTTGCTCGGCCGGTCTGACGCTGCGCCTGCCTGCCGCCGCTGCCGGCCAGTGGGTGCAGACGATCCGCTGTCGCGGAGAGACGCTGTACCGCGTCGAGGTCCATGCGTCGTACGCGGCGCCCGGGGCCAGTCACGGCGACGGACTCGCCGTCCGAATCCGCGCGCTGCGCAAGGGTGAGGTTATCGCCGGATCGGAAGTCGCCTGCGCGCCGTGGCGGTCGACCACGCCCCGTGTGTGGCGGACCGTCTATCGCACGCCACACGGTGCGACGAAGCTCGAGCTGGCCGTGCGCGCGTCCGGTCGCCGCGGCGAGGCCCGGATTCTCCGCGTCCGCGCCATCCCGATGGACTTTCTGTTTGTCGAGGGTCATCCGCTGGCGTGTCCGCCGCCGCCGCACGCCTGCCCTCGGCCGATCGCGGCGTCCGCAGCGACGATCGTCCGTGCCGGCGAACACGATGAGCCACTGCGCGCGCTGCTCGGCGCCATGCTGGGGCCGCGGCGCGTCCGCGTTGTCTCGCCGCGCGAGATCGCTCGCGGACCGCGCTCCGGCGAAGCGCTCTTCATGGCATCGGCGCAGGCCCTGCCGCGCGGCACAACGTGGGCAACCTTGTGCAGATCGGCGGAGCGGAGCATCATCGTCCTTTCGCTCGATGCGTTTGCAGCGCTGGTGAATCGGCGGCGACCGGGGACGGTTTCTCTGCGCGAGTGGCGGCAGACTGACGACACGATCGCGGCGAAGGTGCATCACGCCGGCTTTGTCACCAACGGCTTCGCGCTCGAGGACACGTTTCATTTCCACTTGCTCGACGAGGAGACGGGCGCTTTTTCCCAGCGGCAGTTGGCGCGCACCGCCGGGCTCCGGCAGTTCCTCAGCGCCGAGAGCATTCAGGTGACGCTGGTCTCCGAGACGAACACCGACTCGACCTCCGACCGGCCGCTGGCCCTCTTCAAGCCCATCGGCCAGGGCGGCATCTTTGTCATCGACGCTGCACCGATCCTGGCCGATCCCACCTCCGAGGCCGAATCCACCGCCGCCGCTGTGCTCCTCGGCAACCTGCTGGGTCTCGACGTGGCCGGTTTCGGCCAGTATGCCGATCCGCAGCTCGGCGCGCCGGCGTGGCACAGGCACCTGAGCGCGGCCGCCAACCAGTTCAGCGGGATCGCAACCGATTGGGTAGATCCGTCCGGCACGCACCGCCCCTTCGCCTTTGCCGGCGCCACACCGCTCGTCGAAGCGGGGCCGCGCGACGCGCTGCTCGACCGATCGCATCTGCCGCTTGTGGTGCTCCGCAGCGGGCTCGACTGCACGGGGCGATTCGGCCTGGCCGGAGCCTGGACGTGGTTGAAGAACCTTGTGCGCATGGAGCCGCACGCCTGCCGCTATGCCCCACGGCTGCTGGCGCTCTGCCGGCCGATCCTCATTCCGCACGGCTCGGTCTTTCCCGTCGATGCGCTGACAGGCCTGCTCGCCGGTACGTCTGCCTCACTCGTCATCGACATTCACCCGTCGCCGCGCAACGCCCTGCGGCTGCGGCTCCCCGACGGCGCGGACTCGCGCGGCAACGGCGCGCGCCGCAACGGCTGCGGCGCGAACGGGTACAACGAGCTTGGCGCCGGCCGGGGACGCACGGGGATAGACGACGATTGGCTCGGCCGCCTCGGATTGTTGGCGGAGGTGGACCGGCAGCTTCGGCTGGACGTCGGGTTTGGCCGGCTTCCGGCGGCGAGCGCGGAGATGGCGGACCTGGACGCGTGGGACTGGCGGTACGATGAAGCGCCGCTGGTGATGGAGCGGGCGCTGGCGTCGGGGCCGGCGGGCGGGGTATCGCTGCCGATTGTGGGCACCGGTGCGGTGCACGTGCGGCTGGAAGTGCCCTGCGCGGGGGAGCCCGCCGCGGGGACATCGATCGTCGATACGCACCGCCTGGCCACGCTGCTCGAATTGATCGTCGGCCTGCGCTTCGGGCTGATCGCGGTGAACCGCCGTTGCCGCCCGCGCCAGTTGACGCTCACGGCGGTGCCGCCGCTGCGCGAGGCGGAGTTGATCGCGGCCGACGGGCGGTCGCGGGCGATGGATGGGACGCAGCTTGGCCGAGAATTGCGCGCAGGGCTGGTGCTGGAGCCGGGGATGACGCTGGTCGCCCTGCATTGAGTGCGGGCGGCCGGGCCGCTTGCCTTTTTGCCGTCGCGCGGCTATGAATGTCGAGTGCTTTGCGGGGCTCGACCCGTTACAGGTGGCTGATGAGTCAGATGATTCAGAACAAGCCGTGGCCGGACCGGATGATGACGCCCGACGTGCGCGTCACGCTATTGGGTGGAGGCTCCTGATCGGATCGATCGCACCATACTGATCGAATCACGGCCCGGAGCTGATGTTTCCGGGCTTTTTTTCTGTCTGGATCATGGCATGAATCGCATGGCCGAAAACGAAATCGACGGGGCGCGGGCGCATCGCGGCGAACTGCGCGCGATCCTCGCCATGACGCTGCCGACGATCGTCATCACCACCTCGCGCACGATCGTCTCGTTTACTGACATGGCGATGGTGCGCAAGCTGGGCACCGAGGCCGCCGCCGCGCTCATGCCCGCGTCCGTCACGCTCTTTTTTTAATGCGCCGTCGACCACGGAGAGCTACCCGCTGTCCCTACACTCGGCTCGTACTAGCTCGAGTGCGGGCGGCCGCAGGACGGTG
>CAZNDQ010000150.1:0-7454 GCA_964571825.1 uncultured Planctomycetales bacterium
TCCCCGCTCATGATAATCTCGATCTGCTGCGCCCGCGCCGCTTCGAGAATCTTCTGCTGCAATTCGGCGTTGTCGCCGGACACCGTCAGGTCGTAGGCGCGCTGGAATGCCCGCTGGGCCGCGGCCCTGTCTTCGCCCTCGAGCCCGTATGCCTCGCCGATGTGGAAGTGATACTCGGCGACATTGTCATCTTCGCTGATTGCCCGCGTCAGGTAGCCGATGGCGTTGCGGAAGCTCCGCCGCGCCTCGTCCCCCTTCTGTTGTTTGCCAAGTAGCACATAGACCCAGCCGACGGTATCGAGGATCGGCGCGCTGTCCATTCCGGCGCGGCTCGTGGCGGCCTGCTCGGCGTAGCGCAGGGCCACGTCGGGCTGGTTCATGTCTTCGGCGAGCAGGTAGGCGAGGTTGTTGAGAATGGCAAAGTTGTCCGGGGCGATCCGTAGCAGGTCTTCGTAGTTTCGCCTGGCTTCCTCGAAATTCTTCATGTTGTAGTTGATCTGCGAGAGCGTGATCAGCGGCCCCGCGCGCAGCTCGTCGCCCGGCGCCTCCTTCAACAGTTCGTTGCAGATTTCGAGGGCCTCGCTCCACTGTTCCGGCGCCTTCTGCAGGACGACGGCGAGGCGGAACCGCTCAAACCAGTTCTGCGGGTCGTTCTTGAGGCGATTGCGGACGTAGTCGACCGCCGCGTCGACGCCGAACGAATTCGCCATGTTGTCGATCAGCGACATGCTGATGCCCCAGTTGTCGCCGGTCATGTCGAGAGCCGTCTCGTATCTTCGCATGGCCTCCTCGCGTTTGCCCTCGCCGGCAAGCGCTTCGGCCCAGCGGATATAGGCCAGCGGTCCACGGCGCTCCTCAGGCACCTTTTCCGACACGAAGTCGATGGCGTGCGAGTAGAGCTTGCCGTCAAGGAAGCCCGCCATGACGGCTTCGACGGGGCCGGGGGCGAAGTCGCTCAGCACGCACGCGCGGTGCAGCAGGCGCTGGGCCGATTGATAGTCGCCTTTCTTCAAATAGAGCGTGCCGAGCGACAGGCACCAGGCGGGATCATTCGGCCGGAGATTCATGTAGGACAATGCAAGTGCTTCACGTTTGCCACGCAGCCGCGACAGCCGGGTGGACGCACCAACACGGTCGGTACTGGCCGACGTACTCTTGATCTCGCGCTCGGCCTCGTATTCCTGCCGTTCGAGGATATCGGCCAGCACGCGTGCGACCTGCTCGACCTCCGGTTTTCGTTTGTCGTCGTCGCTCTTGCCTGTGAGGAAGACCTCGATTTCTGTGATTGCGCCTTCGGGGTCGCCGCCCGCGGCCAAGGCCCGTCCCAGATACTCAATGTGGCGGTAGCCGAACCCGTCAGGATCGAGTGCCTTGGCCTGGCGGAAGTCGGCGACGGCGAGGCGGAACTGGCTGGTGAGGAAGTATGTCAGCCCGCGGCGGAAGTATCCGACCGCTTTTTGCGGCTCCGCTTCAAGAAAGCGGTTGAACGAATCCAGCGCGGCCGCCAGGAGTCCCTGCTTAAACTGCACTTCGCCGCGATAGAGCAATGCCCGCGGGTCGCTGGGAAACTCCTTGAGATACTCTTCCACTGCGACGGCCGCGTCGTCGAGCTTCCGCGCCGAGATCAGCACGTCGAGGCGCAGGCGGCGAAGCTCGGCGCGCTGTGCCACGTCGTCGGCCTTCTGGTGCGAGCGCTGATACCATTCGGCGGCCTTGAGGAACCGGTCGGTGTTGTCCAGCTCCATGCCGAGCAACTGGTTCCACTGGCCGATGAACTTGCAGACAAGCCAGGATTCGTCGGCGGTGGCGGCCTCGTCATAAGCTTTGTCGGCCTGTTCGATCGTCTCAGCCGAACGCGGCAGCAGCCGGTAGTGTTGCGCAAGCATCAGATACGCCTCGGCCTTCGTCTTGGCGTCGGTCTGGCTCTCGACGAAGGATCTGATCAGCGATTCAGCGTCTTCGGGCCTGGCGACTGCACGATACACAACCGACGACAGCCAGACGGTCTCGCGCTTGTCAGGCGCGAGTTCAAGCGCTTCCTTGACACGCTCGACGGCCTTGTCTTTATTGTTCGTCTGTGCATAGAGCAGGGAAAGGCGGAGCAGGTTGGGCACATCGGTCGGATTCTGGGCGCGCATCGTCTCGCGCTTTTCGATCCCGGCGGCGGGGTTTTCACGCTCCAGCTTCTGTTGAAGCTGCTGATCGATCCAAGGGTCGGCTCCCACGTACTTTGCGGCCAGTTCAACGTGCTTGTACTTGGTTTCCTCGTCGCCCCGCAGTTCGGCCAGACGCGCCAGGCCGGCGTGCGCCCGCCCGTTGGTGGGGTCGAGTTCGACGGACATGCGGTAGGCTTCGGCTGCTTCGTCCATCCGGCCCGCGTCGGCCAGCGACCGGCCGAGCCACATGAATCCCTTTGACGTCGACGGGAACGTGTTGAGCGCGCCGCGGAAGATGTCAATCGACCGCTGAATGTCGCCCCTGGCCCGCACGAGCCGACCGCGGAAGAACTCACCGTTGGCGCCGTCAGCGTTCATCCGCGCCGCCCGAATGACGTAAGCCTCGGCGTCCTCCCATTTCTCAAGCAACAGCGCCACGCGGAAAAGCCGCTCGAGAATGTTGCGGTCTTCGGGGCTGATGGCCTCGGCTTTCTTCAGTTCCTCGTACGCCTCCTCGAACTGCTCGTTGGTAAGATAGAAGTTGAACAGGTTGATCGCCCGGGGCAATCCTTCCGAGTCCTGCTTGATCAGTTCCAGCAACCGCTCGCGGCGTTTGGCCGGATCGGTCTCTTCAATGTCGATCTGCAGCGCTTTGATCTGCATGTTCGTCGGCGCCGCCTCGAGGGCGTTGTTGACCAGTTGGCGCGCCAGATCGCGCTGGTCCGCCTGAAGCGCCCAGACCATGATCATCCGCAGCGCGTCGAGGTTTGCCGGTTCGTCCCGAAGCAATTGAACGCCCAGGTCGATTGCCTGCTGCTCTTCGCCCTCGAGATACTTGACGACGATGTCCTGCAGCGCGCCGCGGGCGCCTTCCGACTTGGGCAGTTTGGCCAGGATTTCCTTGGCTTCGTCTTCGCGGTTCGCGTTGAAGAGCGCCTTGGCCTTGGTCACGAGGGCCATGCGCATCTGCGGGTCGAGCTTGAGCGCTTCGTCGCAATAGCCCAGTGCGTTCTGCGGCTGATCGAGTTCGAGCGCGATCTCCGCGAGGAAGGCCCACAACTGCGGGATGTCGGGCCGCTGGTCCAGGGCGGCGCGAATGGCTTTGTGCGCGGCGCCGGGCTGTCCTTCCTGCCGGTACAATTGTCCCAGCCACATGTCAATCTGCCAGTCGGGCGCCTGCTGCTTTCCTTTGGCCGTTTCGTATTCGTTGATGGCGGACTGGCGGTGCTGTTCGCCGCGCACGCGAAGGATGTCGCCGCGCAGCTTGTGCGTTCGCGAAGTTTCCAGCCCCAGTCCGGAGACGGCAAGCTGGAGGTATTCCTCGGCCTTTTTCAGGTACTCCTCTTTCCGCTTGAAACGGTCTGAGGCATCCGACTCCATGAGCAGTCCGACCTTGGCCAGGCAGGCGTCGACCGCCTGGGCGTGAAGGCGGAACTGGTTCTGGCGGTTGATCCGGCCCTTGAAGCCCGTCAGCACGGCGGGTGGCCGGGCCATGCGCTCCTCATAAACGGCGATCGCCTTGTCCGGATCCGGCGGATTGCGCCGCTGGTAATACTCTCCCAGGGCGATGTAGTTGTCATAATCGTCCGGGTCGAGTTCGATCGCCTTCTTCAATTCGGCGAGAATGATCTGGTCCAGTTCCTCGACGGAGTGCTGATCGGAGTTCTGAATGTCGAGAGATCGATCCGCCAGCCGCGGCTGGAGCTGTATCGCCCGGACGACCTCCCAGTAGCGCGCCATCGACTGCCGGGTCTTGGCGTCATTGGGGTCGATCTCCACCGCTTTTTCGAGCTGCGTTCGCGCGTCATCGAACCGCTGGAGGCGCATCAGCATGTCAGCATAGCGCCGCAACGCCGCAGTGGAATCGGGCACCTTCTGGATGCACTCCTTGAAGATTGCCTCGGCGTCCTCCACGTGCTTGGCGAACGCCTCATCATCCCTCCTCTGGCGCGCCTGGAGCCCTTCCAGCAGATGATACTCCGCGAGGGCGGCAGCGAATTTCGCCGAGGTTGGGTCGAGTTCCACGGCGCGCTGGAGTTCGGCCGCGCCTTGCTCGACGTTCTCGGAACTCTGTTCACGGAGGTTAAGCAGGGCCGTACCAAGTGCATGATGTGCCTTGGCGCTGCTCGCGTCGATCTCGAGCAGACGCTTCGCCTCTTTGCGCACGCCCTCCCAAATCGCGGGCGACATGAAGGCCAAGGCGCGTTCCAGTTCGAAATCGACGATCTTGTTCTGCGCATCGAGGCATTCGGGGTCGATGTTCAGCGCCATGATCCAGTTCTGCACGGCGGTCTCGGCCCTGTCGGCCTCCATCAGCATGTCACCGGCGAGGACAAGATATTCGGGATTGTTGCGGTTGGCGGCACGGAACGCCCGGCCGTACGCGCGCGCTGCCTGGTCGTATTTCCCCTTCTCGGCGAACTCCCGGGCCTGTTCGACGTAGACCTGCGGATCCTTGTCGCGGAGCGCGACCAGCATCCAGATTGCGGCACTGGTGCCGACAACCATGCCCGTCAGCGTGAGTCCCACCACCAGGTTCTTGTTCAGCTTTTGCGCCATGATATGCGATTCCCAAACTGCCCCGTATTTCCGTGGACGCTATAACGACGTGCCCTCGTTCGCCGTCCCGCCTGCCGCTGCCGAGGTTCCCGTGTCCTGCTTACCCGCGTTCTTGAAGTCGGGCCAGTGGTCTCGCACCAGCAACGGCAGCACCGTTGCCAGAACTCGTTGCCCGCCGGCAACGGCCGCTTCGCGGTCCGGCGGCCGCCGGCCTCCAAACGAGACCTCAACCTTGCTGAAGTAGGCGAACCGGTCCCGTAGACCGCTCATGGCCTTGCGGACCTGAAAACGTTCCGCCTTGATCTGGCCGTTGACGCCAAACGTGTAAAGCACCGTCGGGGTGATTCTACCCGCTATGTCGCCCTTCGTGAACGTCAGCGCCCGGTAGGGCACATCCTCCGGATACTCCAAGGCAGCCAGCCCCGGCACCTTGAATGAGTCGGTCCCCCCCTGTTCGAGGGCGTACCCGCCGCCCAGGAAGCAGACATCCGGGACGTGGGGCACCTGGTCCGGCATGCCGGTGTAATAGGTGACAAACAGGCGAACAACGCGCAGCGGGCTGTCCGCCGGCTGTGAGGTGTCCTCGAGAATCCAGTGAATGTACTCCGTGGTCCCGAGTGACTGCTCCTCTTCCGGCTCGAGCGGGAGGGACTGAACGAAGCGGTACGGTGCGAGCGCCTCCCGATTCATCGACTTGAGCGACAGCTTGGGCGGGATCGCCTCCTTCCGGAACCGAATTTGGTACCGGCTCGCGGCCGCTTGGAGTCCCACCGCCGCTACAGCTAGGAGCGCAACCGTCACGACAAAGACCGGAGTGCGAAGCGAAACACGGATCGCCTCGCCGAGCCCTTTCTCTGCGCGCAGGTTGTCACTCATTTTCATGTTCTCCTGGCCCGGGGAAGGACGGCCCCCGTCTGGCGGACGGCTGGGTGGCCATGCTAGGTCACAACCTTCTACGTGTCAACGAGTTGTATGTCGGCCCTCGTGCTCGCGGACTGAACGGCGGGGTCCCATGGAGATGATACGTTCGGCGGGGTCGCGGGATCGCCCAGCCGCATAGGGCCGGGCCGCGCTCACCGGGGCTTCAAGCCGCCCGAATCCCATAGCGATTTAATCGAGTCGGTGCTCAGCTCGTCCGATAAGGGCATTATGGGAACCCCTACCCAACTGGAGCGCAAACGCTGCGTGATTGTCGGCGCCGGCGGCCACGGGCGAGTCGTCCTCGACATCCTCCTCGCCGCGGGAATCTACGATGTCGTCGGTTTTCTCGACTCTAACCGGGCCATACACGGCCGGCGCATGGACGGGCAGCCAATCCTCGGCGACCTCGCGCGGCTGGAAGCCCTTGCCGCAGAGGGCCCTCTTGGTGCCGTCGTCGCCATTGGGGACAACGGCGTCCGCCGCTCCTTTGCCGAGCAAATCGAGGCCAAGGGAGTCGAACTGCTCAACGCCATTCACCCTTCCGCGAATCTGGCCCGGAACGTAACGCTCGGCCGCAATCTTGTTATCGCCGCAGGGGCCCTCGTCTGCGCGCATTGCCAGATCGGCGACTCCACCATCCTCAACACCGGCTGCATCGTTGACCACGAATCGCGCATTGGCAACGCCGTACATATCTGCCCCGGCGCCCGGCTGGCGGGGCGGGTGATCGTCGACTCCGGCGCCTTCATCGGCATCGGCTCCACCATCATCCATTGCGTGCGCATCGGCAGCGAGGCCGTCGTTGGCGCAGGCGCGGTGGTGATCCGCGACGTGGACCCGATGATGACCGTTGTGGGTGTGCCCGCGCGGCCGATCAAGGACTTCGCCAGCGAGGACGAATTCTCCGAGTGGATGCTGCCCGAGTATCTGCGCCGCCGTCTCGGGGAACAGCGCGCCGCACTCGAAGGTGCCGCCGCGTCGCACCGGACGGCTGCGCACGCCTGGTAACCCCCTCGCTACTCGATGCCTATAGCAGTTGTTGAAGCGTACGGCAGACACTGTCGACCTGTTCCTCGCTCATCTCGCCGAAGAACGGCAGCGCCAGCGTCCGCGCGGAAAGCGACTCTGTGATGGGGAAATCGCCTTCCATGAAGCCGAACTGCTCGCGGTAGAACGGCTGCAGGTGAATTGGCGTGAAGTAATTATTGCAGCCGATGCCGCGCTCGCGCAGGGACTCCATGATGGCGTCGCGGTCCGCGCGTGAATATCGCGCTGCGAGCCGTACGACCATGACAAACCAGCTCATCCGCACCTCGGGATGACACTGGCAAAGTGATACCCGCTCCTCTCCGCGCAGCCGCTGGTGATACCAGCCGGCGACGCGTTCGCGCTTGCACAGGATTTCATCCATCCGCGAGAGCTGCACCCTGCCCAGCGCGCAGTTGATGTCGGGCAGGCGGAAGTTATAACCCAGCCGCGCGTGCGCCAGCCAGCCGGCGTGCGGATCGCGCCCCTGATTTCGCAGTGAGCGGCACAGGTCCGCCAGCCGCTCGTCATCCGTGGTAATCATCCCCCCCTCGCCCGTCGTCATCTGCTTGTTCGGATAAAACCCGAATACCCCCGCGTCGCCGAGGCTCCCGGCGCGGCGCCCCCTGTACTCGCCGCCGATCGCCTCGCACGAATCCTCGACGACGCGCAGTCCGTGCCGCCGCGCGATTTCGCGGATCGGGTCCATGTCCGCACACTGGCCGAACACATCCACCGGGATGATCGCCCGCGTGCGTTTCGTGATCGCCGCTTCGATCCGCGCCGGGTCGA
>CAZNDQ010000150.1:7464-8623 GCA_964571825.1 uncultured Planctomycetales bacterium
GGTCGATGTCGACGAACACAGGCCGCGCGCCGACGAACAGAACGCAGTTGCTCGAGGCGATGAAGCTGAACGGCGTCGAGATTACTTCGTCCCCCGGGCCGATCCCCAGCGCCATCATGAGCGTGTGCAGGGCCGACGTGCCGCTGTTCACCGCGACGGCGAAGCGCGTACCGCAATAGGCGGCGAACTCCTGCTCGAACTCCCCTACCGCGGGCCCGAGCGACAATTGCCCGCTGCGCAGCACCTCCGAGACGGCGGCAATCTCCGCCTCCGTGATGTCCGGTCGCGATAGCGGGATGTTCATCCTGCGTCTCCCTTAGTCGTCCTGATTGTCGGCATCCGCAAAAGTACGCTCCTGTACATGAGGGCGTTCGGCAAATCAACCGGTGGACGCGACCGTCCGATAGTTATCTGATCGTCGGTGGCAGCGGTTGCCGAACTTCACCCCGTCTTGTGACGAAGATGAGGCGTCCCTATCATGTTGGCCCGGCCGGCGTGCCGTGAGCAGGAGATGTACGCGTGTCCAGCAGCACCTTGCAGCAGAAGATCGAGAACAAGACCACCCTCGTGGCCATCATGGGCATGGGCTACGTCGGCCTGCCGCTTATGCGCACGTTCTGCCGCGCCGGTTACCGCGTCCTCGGCTACGACGTCGATCAGACCAAGGTTGACTCGCTGAACGCGGGCAAGAGCTACATCCACCATATCAGCAGCGACTTCATCCAGGAACATTTGAGCAAGCGGCGCTTCGAGGCGACGAGCGATGCGCGCCGCCTCGCCGAGGCCGACGCGATCCTGATTTGCGTGCCGACGCCACTGGACAAAATGCGCGAGCCCGACCTGCGGTACATCGAAGCCACAACGGCCACGATTGCCGGAGTCCTGCGCCGCGATCAACTTATCGTGCTCGAATCGACGACATATCCGGGCACCACGCGCGAAGTCGTCCTGCCCGCGCTGGAAGCCCGCGGCCTGAAGGTCGAAGAGGACTTCTTCCTCGCCTTCTCGCCCGAGCGCGAAGACCCCGGCCGCACCGACCACACCACCGAGACCATTCCCAAAGTCGTCGGCGGGGTCGGACCCAGGAGCGGCGCGCTGGCGGCCGCGCTGTACGGGGGCGCGATCGTTAAGGCCGTGCAGGTCTCGAGTTGCGAAGTGG
>CAZNDQ010000151.1:0-8617 GCA_964571825.1 uncultured Planctomycetales bacterium
CTCGCGGCTGCTGGTGCTCAGCGCGCGTGAGCAGCTCGCCGAGGGCGACTTCCCCGCCGCGTGGAACACGCTCACCGACGGGCACCGCCTGGGCATGCTGCTGCTCAAGAGCCCGACGCTGATCGAGCAGCTCGTCGGAACGTCCGTCATCAACCTCGTCGGTACCGAAATGCGTACCGCGCTGCAGCAGGTCGGGCCGCTGACGCCCGACGAGGCGGCGGTCGCTCTTACGTATGTGATGAGCGTCGCGCCGGAGCTGATCCGCGGCGACATGAGCCACGAACAGGTGTTCTTCCACGATTTCGTGCAATACGTCTTCACGGACGATGGCACCGGCAATGGACGCCTGATTCCCGCGCAGTTCGCGCGGCTCTGGGATATCGTCGGGTCGGGAAGCGAGCAGACCGACCCCGACATTCCGGGTGCGAGGGACGCCGCGGCGCTGGCCATCGCCGCGGTGCACGCCGACCGCCGCGAGACGCTCGCGCGGCACACGGAGGTGTGGAATCAGATGGCCCGCTACCTCGCGCTGCCGCTATACGACTCGGAGCGGGAGAAGGCGGACGCCGTGGTCGAGCAGATCGCGAGCCACCCGGTCGAGAGCCGTCGTTTGGCGTTGATTGCCAGGCTACTGCCCAGCCTCAGCCGCTACGACATGCTGATCCGCGAGGCGTCAATGCACCACGCGGCGACGCGAACGTTGGTGGCGCTGGCGCTGTATGAGGTGCAGACCGGCGCGCTGCCGCGTTCGCTCGACGAACTCGTCCCCGAGTACCTGAGCCAGTTGCCGATCGACGCCTACTCCGGCGGGCCGCTGCAATACTCACCGGGCGGCGCGGCCGGCTACCGTCTCTACAGCGTCGGCCGCAACCTCGTCGACGAAGGCGGGATGCGCGTGATAAAGCCCAAATCGACGAGCGAGAACTACGACGAAGGCGACATCGTCTACTGGCCGGCGCGGTAGACCTCAGCGCCCAACCGATTGTCTCCCCCGGGGGCCCGGCTTCCGCGGCCGCGCGTCTATCACAGACGCCGCCCGCCGAACGCCGGGCCCTCTCTCTGCGCACCGGCTTCTGCGCCGCGCCGCCGCGCCCCGTCATTCAGTGGCACTCCCGCCGCGAATCGCGTACGCTCTCCGCGCTGTGCCCCGAGAGGACAATCGTGAGCAACTCGCCCGACGCTGAACCACTCCGCCGCGCCGGCCTGGCCGAGGCCGTCGCCACGTTCGCCTTCGTTCTGGCAATGTGCGGCGCGCGCATTGCCGAGGAATGGCGGCCCGAGTCGGGTATGCTCACGGTTGCGCTGGGCGGCGGGCTGATGCTTGGCGCCGCAGTCGCTTTGGCGACACCCTTCGGCGGCGGCCACCTCAATCCGGCCGTCACACTCGCCGCGCTGGTCGCCGGGCGCACGCCCTGGCGCCGGGCGCGCATCCTGCTCCTGGCGCAGTTCGTCGGCGCGCTCCTCGCCGCCGTCTGCGTGGTGTGGATGTTCAACGGGCGCGGCGCGGGTGACGGTATGGGCGACGCCTTGCGACACGCGGCGCGCGACTGCGCGCTCGGTGCGCCGTCCTGGTCGCCGACGCTGCTGTCCGCCGGAACAGCACTGCTCGTCGAGGCGGTGTTGACGTTCGTTCTCGTATGCGTGCAGTTGGGCGCCTTGTCGTCCGGGGAGACCGGGCGCGCGGCAGGCGCGGTGGTCGTCGGCATGGCGGCCGTCGCCGTGCTGCTGATCGCGCTGCCGCTGACCGGCGCGGGGCTCAACCCCGCGCGGGCCCTCGCGCCACAATTGCTCGGCGGAAAGGTGACAGCCGGCCTTTGGTCGCAACACTGGGTGTATTGGATTGGACCGCTCGCCGGCGGCTGCGCGGCCGGGGTCATGCTGCGGCGGCTCGCGCCCGCCCCGCCCCCTGCCCGACGCGTACAACATCATGAAACAACCGAACCCGCCGAAGCTCGAGTTTGAACACTGCGCCGATGCCTACGCGCAGCATCGCCCGGGATATCCGCCCGCGCTGCTCGACCATCTCTGTCATCTCTGCCCGCCGCGCGACAACGTCTGCGTCGCCGACGTCGGCGCCGGCACCGGCATCTTCACGCGCGAACTGCTCCGCCGCGGCTATCGCGTCGTGGCGTTGGAGCCGGGCATCGCCATGCTCCGCCGCCTCGTCGATCACGATCCGACTGAAGGCGCCGCGCGCCAGCTGCTTCTCGCGGCCTGCGCCGCCGCCGAGGCCCTGCCCCTCGCTGCCGCGTCCTGCGAAATGGTCACCTGCGCCCAGTCATTCCACTGGTTCAACCCGCCGCTGGCACTGGCCGAGTTCGCGCGCATCCTCCGGCCGGGCGGCGTGCTCTGCCTGACGTGGAATAACCGCGACGCGGCGCACCCGTTCGTCGACGAGTTTGAGGCGCTGATCCAGCGATACAACCCGGCGTATCGTCGCGAATACCGCACGCAGGACTGGGCGGCCAAGATCGACGCCTCGTGCCGCTTCGGACCCGTCGAGCACGCGCGCTTCGCCTGGACCTGGTCGCCCGGCGCGGAAGGGTTCGTTGGCTTTACGCGCAGCGCTTCGTATATCCGCAACGTCGTCCCGCGCGAGCGCATCGCGCCGTTCGAGGCGGAACTGCGCCGCCTGATCGGCCGATACTGGACGGACGGGACGTGTGCGGTGCCGATGACGACCGACTGCTGGACCGCGCTCCGCGACCAGCGGAGCGACTGATCGCGCCCCTCGCGGAGCACTGCCGCATGGACGAGCCCGTGACAAACGATCACACTGCCCCGTTGCCGGCCGCGCGGCCCGTCGCTTCAGCAACCGGGGCGGTTGCACCGGTCGTACAACGAGACCCGCTCGACACGCCCCTTCCGCGCCGCGAGGCGCTCATCGATCTGGTCCTCGTCTTCGCTGTCATGCTCACGATGTCGCTGCAGGGGCTCATCAGCCCGTTCGACCTCAGCCCCGCCCAGCAGCTCGCGGCGCGCGAGATGGTCCCCGTGCACGTCGCCGTCATGGGCCTGCTGATTCTGCTGCTGATCCGCCTGCTGCTCGCGCGCAGCCGCTACAGCCCGGCCACGATCGGCATGACCTCGCGCGGGCTCGAGCGCGCCGCCGTCGATCTGGCCCTCGCCATCGGCTGCATCCTCGCCATCTTTGCCCTGCTCTTTCTCGGCAGCCTGATCATCATGGCGCTGCGGCCCGACTGGCTCGAAAAACTGGAGCGGTCGCGCGAGGGCATCGAGGCAGCATTGCCACCGATGGGTATTGGTCAGATCGCCGCGATGTCCGCCGTCGTTGCCGTCTACGAGGAGGTGCTGTTCCGCGGGTTTCTGCTGACGCGGCTCCGCGCGCTGATCGGATCCTGGAAGTGGGCCGTCATCGCCGCATCGCTCATCTTCGCCCTGCTGCACGCCTATGAGGGGCTCTTCGCGATGACGCTCATCACCGGTCTGGCACTGCTGCTTTCGCTGCTCTTCATCTGGCGCCGGACGCTGACGGCCCCTGTCGTCGTCCATTTCCTCTTCAATTCCATCCAACTCGCGCTGCTCAATGCGACTCGGGAGGTGCCGCCAACATGATCGCCGAAGCCCGAGTGCGCCCGGCGCGCGAGTCCGACCTCGGCGAGATCGTCCGCCTCTGGCAGGCCGCCGGTCTCGACATCCGCCCGCACGGCCGCGACGCGCCGGACCAGCTCGCCGCGCAGTTCCGCGCCATGGGCGGGTTCTGGTTCGTCGCCGAGGCTGACGGCCGGCTCGTGGGCGTCGTGATGGGCACGCACGACTCGCGCAAGGGCTGGATCAACCGCGTGGCCGTGCTTCCCGAGATGCGGCGGCGCGGCATCGCCCGCGCACTGATCGCCGCCTGCGAGGATGCCCTGCGCGCGGCCGGGATCGGCATCGTCACCGCGCTCGTTGAAACCGACAACGCCGCATCGGCGGAGCTGTTCGCGGCAATGGACTACGACCTCTATCCGGTGCTGTATTACCGCAAGACGTTTCACGAAGGCGCCTGAGGCGCCTGGATCGCCATGACCTGCACCATCGGCATCGACGTTCACACCGGCCGCGCCGATTTCTGTCTCCTTCGCGCCGGCCGACCCGCGCAGATCGCGCAGGCGCCAGTCGACCCCACTGACCCCGTTGCGTCCCTGCTGGCGGCCATCGCCCGCCTTGCACCGCCTCCGCGCCACACCCTGATCCTGTGCGCATCGCTTCCCGAGCCGGAGCAAACGCGCTTCGAGCGCGAGGCCCGCACAATGGGCACCATCCTCATTCGGACGATGCAGGATAACGGCGGCTGCATCGGCACCGACATCGCGCGCCTGCCCGGCGTCCTGTCGTCGCCCTGCCCGGGCGCTGCTGCCGTGATCGCCGCTTGGCGCACTGCACAACAACTTGGTCAAACTCGCCTGGTCACCTGCGATTGGAGGGCCAACGAGGCAACGCTTTGCTTCTGCGACGGGCAGCTCGATTCGCCTCTTGATTCTCGCGGCGCCGCCGGCCCCCCGCGCCTCGACCTGCGCCGCGTCGCGCTTCCGCATGATGCCCCGGCCGCCCTGCACGAAATCGCCGAGGCGAGCCGCTCTCTGTTGGAGGGTCACTCGATCGCCGCGCGCGAGTGTGTTCTTGCCGCCTGCGGCCTGCGCGGCGCACTGCACGCCGCGCACCTCGCCGAACGCCTCGACCTCTCGACCGTGATGATCCCCGTTTTCGCCGGTGTTGCCGGCGCCGTCGGCGCGGCACTCGCTGACCTGCGCATTGACGTGGCCGCCGACCTGCCGCCGCACACCACGCTCGATCCAGCCGAGCCCGGCATCGCACTCCTCGTCCAGACCGCACTGCTCGACTCCGATATCGACCTGCCGCCCGTGCCCCCCGGCCTCGTCGCGCTGCGCGCCGCGTTTGCCAGTTTGCTCGAACACGCCGCCCGCCTCGTGCAGTTCGAGGGCTTTGAGCAGGACGATGTCATCTTCGATCGCTACCTCGACGCCGCCTTCGCCGGCAGCGACGCCGTCTTCACCATCTCGGCCGACTGGCTCGCCGACGTGCCGCGCCTGCTCGCGCCACTGCATATCGCCTGGCGCGCGCGATTCAACGCTCCCCCACCGTCCTGCCCCGTCGAGCTCCGCCGCGCCTACGTCCGCGCCGTCCGCACGACCGAGCTTCCCCCTCCACTCGCCGCGGCCCCGACAATTGCGTCGCTCGACGACGCCCGCCTCGACAACCCGACCGACCTCAACGACTGGCCGATCGACGCCGCCGCGCCGCTGCCGCTTTACGACCGCACGCGCCTGTCCGTCGGCATCCGCCTCCCCGGCCCGGCGATGATCCGCGAGCCCTACGCCACGACGCACGTCCCGCCCGGCTGGACTGCCGAGGTGACCCCATCGCTCGCCCTGCTCCTGCGCCGCTGACCCGCGCATTCCCCGCGTCGGTTCCACCCTATGTGCCGAAGAAAGCGAGATTGTAATTCCCGTACAGCAGCTCCCGGTCGAGCCCCACCGCGTCGGTGATGCGGAACATCGTCTGGAAGAACACGTCGCCCACCGCGTCGATGCGGAACACGACGAAGAACAGCACAAACAACCCGATGTAGGCCACCGCCGGCTGCCGCATCCTGACCCGCGTCTCGTAATCCAGGTACGGCTCAATGATGCCGAACCCGTCCAGCGGCGGCATCGGGATAAGGTTGATCAGCACCGAGAAAATCTGCAGCACTGCCATCACGCCGAGAAAGCGGACGAAATTGGAGGGGTTCGGGTCGGCCGGATCGACAATCCCCACCTTCGGATGCAGCACCACCGCCAGCACCGCGAACAGCAGCAGATTCGCCGCCGGCCCCGCGGCTGACACGGCCGACATCCACCCCCGCCCACGCAGCGATGAGCGGTCGATCAACACCGCCCCGCCCGGCAGCGGCATCCCGCCAAACAGCAGGATCACCGCCGGCAACAGGAGCGACATCATCGGATCAAGGTAGTTCAGCGGATTGAAGTCGAAGTAGCCCCGCTCCCGCACCGACCGGTCGCCGCCCCAATACGCCACCAGCGCATGACTGAACTCGTGGAAGCAGACGGACAATATCCAGCCGATGATCACCGCGCCGAGAAACGGGGAGAAATGGGGCAGCGACATGACGCGGCTTGCCTCCGTGCCACGAGAAGCAGTCCGCTCAAGGTACAGGCGGCGATCGGCGCCGACAATGGGCATCCGGCCGGTGCGGCCGGCCGTCAGTTCGCCGTTACACACGCGATTGAACAGGCGTGGGCGAGGCGGCAAGCACGGACGGCGCACCACCATCGGCCGCAGGCGTTAGCACCGCCGCGCCGACCCGCCACAGGCAGTATCCACAGCCGATCACCAGCAGCGCGCTCAGCGCCATCCGTCGCAGCATCCGTGCTTCCCCTCACCGTTCATCCGTGCCCTGGGACGCGGGATAATCGGGAGGCCGGCCGCCGCTGTCAAGAGGTTTCGTGGAGTATCGTGGGGATTGGGCAGTGTCAGCGCGGCGGCAGCCGAAGCGTCGCTCGCGCCGCCTACGTCAGCCCCGCCACCTGGCTGAGCACCTCTGGAATGTCGCCGGTCACGCGCTGCTCGCTCACCTGCTCGTTCTCGCAGGAAAAGAGCATGATGTCCTCGTCGATCCGCGCCTGCAGGTGCACCGGCCGGCGCCACAGCCGCTCGACGTTTTTGAGCGTCTCCAGCGCGTACTTGATCTCTAGGTCCGCGCCGTTGTGCGCGTGCGCCAACAGCAGCTCTCCGCGGTTCCGATAGTTCCCGTCGACGACGAAGATGTACGGCTGTCCGTGGTTCGACAGCGCAAACAGGAGTTGCTGCTTGATCTTGCGGAAGTCGCGGTTCACCACCACCATCCGCCGCGTCTGCGGGTCATAGCGGTAATGAAACAGGTCGTACTTCTCAACGAATTCAGGCGAAAGGAATTCGTCAATAAACGTCACATCGTTGTAGATCCGCCGCACCTGGAAGATCTTCTCGCGCCCCGGCGACTCGATCCCCACGGCCGGGCGCTCGCGGATCTTCTCCCTCCCCCACTCGCGCCGCGCCTGGATGTCGATGCACTCATCATATTCCTTGCCGTAGCGCCCCGTATCCCAGCGGAACTCGATGTCGCGGAACAGCTCGATCCCCAGCTTGTACGGGTTCAGCCGCCCCGGCGAGCTGGCCAGCGTACCCGAATGGTGGTCGCAGTACGTCACCAGTTCCGCATCCGTCAGGATGTAGCGCGTCATCAGCGTCGAGTGCCAGTACGACGCCCACCCCTCGTTCATGATCTTCGTCTGGCCCTGCGGCGCGAAGTAATACGCCTCGCTGCGGATAATGTCGAGGATGTCCGCCTCCCAGTCCTCCAGAGGCGCATGCCGCAGCAGGAACCCCAGCACGTCCCGCTCCGGCTTGGGCGGAAATTGTTTCTTTTCCTCGTCCTTCTTTTCCTTCAGCCGCCCGCGTTCGCGCTCCAGCCGCTCCGGGGGGTTGATGTAGCGGTCCATGTACGACTTGGCCGGGAAGCGCGTCAGCCGCTCCTCGATCGACTTCTCCGGCTCGCGCCGGTCGCGCGGCTTGTCCGCGGCCCGCTTCATGAACACCGAATACGGATCGATCAGGTTCTCCAGCGTCAGGCACGTGTCGAGGAACTTCTCCACCTCCTCGTGCCCCAGCCGGTCGATGTGCCGCCGCACGCGCGTCGCGTGGTTGGCCATCTCGTCCATCATCCGCCGGTCCGTCCGGCTGAACCAGTAGTTGTGTTTGAAGAAGTCGCAGTGCGCGTAGACGTGCGCGATCACCGTCTTGTGATCGACCATCGCGTTGTCGGCCAGCAGATAGGCATAGCACGGGTTCGTGTTGATCACCATCTCGTAGATGCGGCTCAACCCGTAGCTGTGCTGCTTGCGCAGCTTCTCGTAGTCCATGCCAAAGCGCCAGTGCGGATAGCGCTGCGGAAAGCCGCCGTACGCGGCCACCTGCGTCATCTCCTCCGCCTCGAGCATCTCGAAGATCGTCGGAAAGAAATCGAGCCCCTCGCGCCGCGCATGTTCCGCGATCCGCTCCGCGTGCTCGGCGATTTCCTTCGGCAGTGTCCGGATCATCCCTGCTCCGCTCCCTACTTGCCCGCCGAGAAGAACGCCTTGAGGCTGTCGTACACGTCATCCTTGCCGTTGACCCGGCTCGTGACCAGCTTCTCCTCCTTGCCCAGGTGCTCGTGCAGCACCGAGATGAAGTTGCCGCTGCCGTAGGCGCTGGCCACCTGGCAGTAGCCGAACATGTTTACCCGCGGCAGCAGGTGCTCGCGCAAGATGGCGCAGCACTCCCGCGAATCCGACTCGCTCGAATTGTCCCCGTCGGAAAAGTGAAAGAGATAAATATTCCAGTCGTTTGGATCATAGTGCTTCTCGATCAGCTCCCGCCCGGCGCGGAACGCACTGCTGATTTTCGTCCCTCCGTCTTCGCGCAGCCGGAAGAACGTCTCGCGGTCCACCTCGTACGCGCGCACGTCGTGCACGATGTACCGGCTCTCGATCCCCTCGTAGTTCCGCCGCAGCCACGTGTCGATCCAGAACGCCTCCAGCCGCACCAGCTCCTTCTGCTCGTCGCCCATCGAGCC
>CAZNDQ010000152.1:0-8603 GCA_964571825.1 uncultured Planctomycetales bacterium
CGTACGCCCCGATTGCCCCCGCCAGCGCCTCACACTGCGCCACGCTCGCCCTCACCTGCCGCGCATGTGCCCCCGCCAACTCCGCATCCGCGATCTGCCGCAGGTTCAACTGCGCGTTCACTGCCGCCGCCTGCGCCGCCCCGCGCAGCAGGTGCGCCGCCGCCCCCAGGTCCGACAGCAGATACCGGCTCGCCCCCTCCTTGAACGCGTCCGCCGCCCCCAGCGCCGCCGCGCACACCGCCGCGATCTCCGCCGGCACCGCCGCCGCCGCCAGCGTCGCCACCAGCCGCCGTTCGCGCGCCTCGGCCGTCTCCGAAGTCTCGCGCCGCGACTCGGCGTATGCTGCGTATGCCGCCATGTCCTCGGCCATCAACTGCCGCAGCATCGCCTCGCACTGTGCCAGCCGTTCCTCCGCCCGCCGCGCCGACGGATGCGCCTCCGCCAGCTTCGCATTTCCCAGCGTATACGCGCACACCATCCGCGCCAGATCGCAACCCAGCGCACCGCACAGCGCCGCCACGCTCCCGCCGCCCGGCGTCGGCTGTCGCGCGGCCGTGTCCGCCAGAAACCGCCCCAGCGGTAGTGAAAGATAATCCGGAAAATCGCTCGTCATCGCCGCCGCTTACTCCGGCGCCTGCCCGGCGTCCTCGCGCTGCGCACGCTCCGGCGCATGGTCCAGCAGCGTCATCGTTCGATCCAGATTCGATTTGAGTTTGCGGATCCGCAGCAGGCTCTTCGCCCGCGCCAGCAGCTCCGCCCGGTCGATCGGCTTGGTCAGAAAATCGTCGCAGCCCGTCTCCACGCCCTTCTCGATGTCCGCCACCTCGTCCAGCGCCGTCACCATGATGATCGGAATGTCGCGCGTCGCCGGGTCCGACTTCAGCCGCCGGCACACCTCGAACCCCGACATCCGCGGCATCATGATGTCCAGCAGGATCAGGTCCGGGTTCCGCGCCGCCACCATCTCCAGCGCTTCCACCCCGTTCACCGCCGTGATCACCCTGACGTCGGGCAGGCTCTGCGCGTAAGCCTCCAGCAGCTCCAGGTTCTGCGGATTGTCGTCGACGACGAGGATCGTCGACGGCGTCGTCCCCGCCGCGTCGGCCTGTGACGTCATGGGCAGCTCCCCGCGCGGACGGCCTCCCGCCCGCGAAATCTCGTTCCTACCTACGTCCGCGTAATCGTTTCGTCAAGCAACCGATGCGCGCGAACGCCCCGACGCGCCGTCGATATCGGTCTCCCCCTCGGCTGTGCGCCGGCGCCTTTTCCGGTTAACCCCCCGCCGGGGGCTTCCGATGACCTCTGCAAGACGCCGCTGTGCCGGACGCGCTGCGGCCGATTCGGGCCCGACGCCGCGCCTCCTCTGTGCGCCGGCGACCGGTGCCACTCAGGGGGAAACCATGCGGACGCGTTTCGCGCAGTTCCTCACGGCTCGTGGATTTCTCACCCGCCGCCAGGCCGACCAGATCGCCGCCAACCTCCTCAGCTTCCGCGAGGTCATCGGCGCCATCGCCATGTCCCACGGACTCCTCAACATGCATCAGCTCGACCAGATCCTCTCGCGCATGCACGACGGCCGGCGATTCGGCGAAACCGCCATCGAAATGGGAATGCTCTCCTCAGCGCAGGTCGACGCGCTCCTGGCCATCCAGGAACTGCAGGAGGCCGTCGAGGTCGGCGAAAGCCTCATGATCCACGGCGCCATCACGCGCGTCCGGCTCGTCGAGGAACTGGGGGAGTTTCTCCGCCAGGTCGACGGCGCCGCCCCGGGCGTCCGCCACGCCGAAAACCGCGAAGTCGTCGCCGTTGGCGCAGCGCGGCCAAAGCCCGGCTCAGCCATGCTCAGACTCATCGACAAACGCGGCACGGGAGACGATCGTGACCGAAATCCTGGAACGCATCCGCACCGCGGATAATCTGCCGAGCCTGCCCGCCGTCGCCCTGCGAGTCCTCGAACTCGCCGACCGCGACAGCGTCTCCGTGCGCGAGATGGCCGCCGTCCTCGAACAGGACCCCGCCCTCGCCGTCAAGCTCCTCCGCGTCGCCAACTCGCCCCTCTTCCGCACCAAGTGCCGCGCCGCCTCCATCCCACAGGCCATCGTCCAGCTCGGCATGCGCACCGTCCGCCTCCTCACCCTCAGCTTCTCCTTCGTCGAGAGCTTCCGACAGGTCTCCGAGTGCGTCTTCGACTTCACCTGGTTCTGGCGCCGCTCCATCACCTCCGCCGTCGCCGCCCGCCTCCTCGCCCAGCGACTCGACCCCGCCCAGGCCGACGAAGTCTTCGCCTGCGCCCTCCTCGCCAACATCGGCAAGCTCGCCGCCAACGCCTGCATCCCCGATCTCTACGCCCGGGTCATCGCCCGCCGCGCCGATTCCGGCGAGCACATCGTCCTCGCCGAACGCGCCATCCTCGGTACCACCCACGGCGAAATCGGCGCGACCCTCCTCGGACACTGGGGCTTCCCCCTGCGCTTCTGCGAACTCGTCCGCGCCCATCATCACCAGTGGGAGCCCTCCGACATCGACGAGGCCGACCTCGAATCCGCACCCGCCGACCTGCGCATCGTCGCCACCGCTGCCCTCATCACCGACGCCTACAGCGGCGAGATCCCCTACGACCGCATGGTCTCCGTCCAGGATCTTCTTGTCCGGCACTTCAATTGCACCATCGAGTCCGCCGAGGAACTGCTCGCCGCCGTCGATGACCTCGTCCGCGAAACCGCGCACAGCCTCGAACTCAACGTCGGTCAGACCCTCTCCCTCGCCGAAATCAAATCGCTCACGCTGGAAATGGCCCATCAGGCAGGCGCCGCCACGGCCCCGCCGCGCTGCGACGCCCGACCGCAGGCAAACCGCCGCGGGCGGCACATCGACGGCGTTCCCACGCGCGAGGAACTCGCCGCCGACCCCGCCTCCCGTGACCCCCTCACCGGGCTCCCCAACCGTGCCGCCTTTGAGCACGCCATGAACGACGCCCTCCGCGCACTCGAACGTGCGTCACGCCCGGTCAGCCTTGTCCTCGCCAATATCACCGACCTTCGCCGCATCAACGCCGAACATGGCGACCGCGCCGGCGACAAGGTGCTCGTCGAGGTCGCCGCGCTGCTGCTCCATTCCGTTCGGGCTCATGATCTCGTCGGACGAATCAGCGGCGTCGAATTCGCCGTGCTCTGCCCCGGCGCCGACACCCGCGCCGCACGCATCATCGCCGAACGCATACAATCCACCATTGAGGGGAAGCGCTTCGCCGTGCCGGGAGGGAGTCTCCGCGTCTACGCCGCCGTCGGCGTCGCCAGCTACGAGACGGCGACCGGTCCCTGCCCCACCGTCTCCAAACTCATCAACGCCGCCGACGCCAATCTCCAGCGCGACCGCAATCGCAGCCACGACCGCCGCGCCGCCGGAAACACCGTGCTCAGCCGGCCGTAAACGCCCCCGCACGCCGCCGCCGCTACGACTCGGGCGAACGCGACGAACGCCCCGACCCCAGGGCGTGATACAACCGCGGCACGACGTGCATCGTCGATTCCTGCTCCGGCGACCACGAGCCCAACAGATATGCACCCACCGGGTCCGTCAGAATCGCCATCGGCACGTCGCGCCGCCCCTGAAACGACGCCTGTCGAGCTTACGCCACGGCCGACGACCGCATCACCGAAGCAGTCATGGCGAACACTGCGGCGGACGAAAGGATCATCCTTGAATTGAATCCGGTGTGACTCAGTTTCCGGTCGTCCATTTCGACTTCCCTATTGTCCTGCGATGCAGCCAAAGTCCTCCGCAAAAGAGGCAAAGTCATTCAGGTCGGTCACCCCGTCACCGCTCAGGTCGCCCACGCATGCGACGGGGAGGAGGTCGCAGCCGCCGAAGATGATGTAATGCACATACACATTGGTCGGACGCGTCTCCGCGTCGCCGCCGAACGAGACCGTGTGGTTATGGGTATCGGTACCGGTTTGCTTGTTGCCATAGCTCTGTGGGTTATTCGTTCCCTGAAGAAAGTTTCCGGGTCCCGGGCTGTTGCCGGTCCGGTCGCCGCCCATCATCTGGTGCGAATGGGTGTCGGAATTCGTCGTGAAAGGGTTGTTCGGGCGAGCGGTCGCATCAGCTTGATAGCTCCCCACCAACGCCCCGGTGTTGCCGCCCGGAAAAAGGGAGGTGCGCGTGAAGCGGTCAGGATCCTGCCCGGACCCGCTGTCCACTCCGCGTAGAAAACGGCCCCGCAGGTCCGGCAGGTTGAAGAACGGCACGCCGTCACCGCCCCAGCTCGTGCCGATCACCGCAAACAACTCGGGAGCGTCGTCGCGGTGCACCTGCGCGCCGTTGCAGATGAACCAGCTCGGCGGCACCGTATCGGGCGGGCCGGCCCAGGCGCGAATCTCGCCCGCCATCGCCTGGCACTCCGCCAGGCCACGTGGCGCAAAACTCGGCGCACCGTCGGAGACTGGGGAGTCTTGTAGCGCGCCGGACGGCGCTGCGTGGCTGGAGCCCATCGACAGGAACAGCCCAACGGCAAAAAGCGCCGCGAACGTCCCAATGATCACTGCATTCGATCGTTTCATCTAAGTCTCCTTTCCGGAACTCGCTCAGACATTTGACAATCGCACGCCACTCTCCCCTCAGTGCAAGTACGCGAAACGGCCGGGTTTCTTCCTGAAATACGGCCCGCGCGTGACGCTTTTCCCTCAGCGAGCGCGCTAGTATGGCCCGGTTTGGCAGAGTTTTTGAGAAAGTGATCGAAATACTGGATTCCTGCGGATATCGAGGCGTGTGGCGAAGGAAACCCCGGACAGCAGGAAGGCATTTCGAGTCAGCGACAGAATACGGAAAACTGCCGCGAGATGCAAGCCGTAATTGAAAAAAAACCCGAAGTGCATGCTTGTTTGGGGGCTAGTCGGCGCGCAGCGCGTTGCGCAGTCGCGGCAGCAGGTGCATTGTCGATTCCTGTTCCGGCGACCACGAACCGAGCAGATATCGCCCCGCGGCATCCGTCAGAATGGTCGTCGGCAGATTGCGCTGCCCATCGAGCCGTGCTTCCTGATAGCGCTCCCACGCCGCCGTCGCCGCCTCGCCTGACGGATATGCCACCAACCATATCAGATTGAACTCGTCCGCCTCCGACGCCGACATCTGCCCCGTCACGAGCACCGCCGTCCCGTCCAGCCCCAGCACCTCGTCCAGCGCCGCCGCCTGCGCGCTGCTCAGCACGTCGGCGATCTGCGGCTGCAGCGAACGCACGCTCCGCGCTCGCATCGGCCACGGCTGCACGTCCACGCCGCCGCCGGGCACCAGCGCCGCCAGCAGCGCCGGCGGGTCCGCCGCCGGAATCGGTAACAGCATCCGCCCCAGCAGTCGCGCGCACGCACGCCGCAACTCCCCACGCGCCGGCGGCGCACCGCGCAATACCGCCACCCATTCCCCCTGCCACGCATACATCGTCAGCGCGTCCGCGCCCTCATCCACCCGCACGTACCGCGTCGCCCGCTCCGCCTCGCCCCGCCCCATCATGCTGAACGCACCGTACGCCTCGTCGCTCCCCGCAAAGCGCAGCACCAGCACATCCACCATCAGCCCCGCATCCGCCTCGTATCGGCACGCATACGCCTCACCCAGCGCCGCCCCATCCAGCGCCGGAGAAAACCGTGCCCGCACCACGTCCAGCTCCATCGCCCGCACAGCCTGTGTCCGCGTCCACCCCCCGGCCGCCGCGCCACGCGGCAGAAAACTCGGCGCACCCGCCGCGTCCGCCTCTTCCGTTGCCCGCGGCAGGCTGCCGCGCGGCCGCGCTCCCTCGACCCCGTCGCTCGCCAGTCGATACGCGTCGGTCACCTCACCCGCCGCCTCCTCTGCCGGCTCGGACACCTCCGGCCGGCGCTCGCACGCCGCAACCACGCACAGCGCCACGACCGCCGTCGCCAACCGCACGCGTCGCGCCAGGAACCTTCCCGCTGTTTCGGCCATGATCTCGGCTCCGCGAGGTGAACGCCGCGATTCTACGTCCGTAGCGCAGCCACGGGCAACCCGCGCTCCGCACGTCGCGCTCGCCGGCAACTCGCCGATGACTAGGCTCTGTCTCAAAACAACGGTGAAGCGAGATCGAGCGAGGCGTTCGTCGGCGAGGCCGCAGGGACAAAATCGCCGCAGGCGTATCCGAAGATACGGTGAGGACGATTTTGGCCCGAGAACGAAGCCGACGAGCCCCACAGCCGATCGCAGCTCCCGGAGTTTTTGAGACTGAGCCTGGTCCGCCGCGCCCCCACGTCAGCCCGCCGGTCCCACGGCGCGTCAAAAGTAACTCACACACGATTTTGTTTGCAACGGCTTGAATCGACGCGCATAATGTTGGCGCTCCCATGGCGGTGCCGGAAAGCCCGATGGGCGTTCAGGAGACGGACGTCTGCAACGGGGCCACCGAGCGGCGTCAATCATTTCACCCGCACTTCGCCGCTTCGCGCCTGAATTGCCAAATTGTCGATCTGCGAAAGCGCCTTCGCTGCGCGGACATCGACCTGAACAGTTCTCACTGAGCGCAACGCCCATCCAGTTCATCGTGCCCCTCCGTGGAAGTGCCCGCTTCTCTTGAACGCGCATCGACTTGCGCCGGAGGTGTCTCATGTTTTCCAGAATCTGGTCTGCGGTCGTCCTCCCCATCGTGCTGTTCGCCGCCTTGCGCATGGCCGGTCCGTCCGTCGCCGCTCAACTGGCGTCGGATGCGATAGCGCCGATGCCGCCTCCACCCGCATCCGCTGCCGACGCACAACCGCGCGGCGGCGTGCCCGGCCCCTGTTGCACCGGCGACCAGTGCTTCTTCATTCCGCCCGACGACTGCCTCGCCAACGGCTGGCTTCCCGCAGATGATTGCGCCCAGTGCGCCGCCGTCATCCCCTGCTGCTTCCCTGGCGGCATCTGCCGTAACGCCTTCCCGCAGGATTGCGTCGCCCCCGCCTTCGCCGTCGGCCTCTGCCTCGGCGACAACAACGGCAACGGCATGGACGACGCCTGCGAACCCATCTGCGGCGACGCCGTCTGCGGCGAAGGCGAAAACCCCTGCAACTGCCCCCCCGACTGCGGGCCCGTGCGCAGTGAACTCCCCGGCACCGGCACCTGCAACGATCAGATCGACAACGACTGCGACGGCTTCACCGACTGCCAGGAGCGCACCTGCCAGTCCGCCTGCCCTGTCCCCCAGCCCGACCCCTGGACCACCTGGCGCAACGGCCCCGAGCCCGACCAGACCTTCGGCGACTTCTCGGCCAATCCGATTCCGATGGAGTTCTTCGGCCCCGGCTCCGACCCCTTCTTCGGTCGCGTCGAGTTCAAGGGAGACCCATTGAATCCCGGCCTCTCCGATGCTGACACCCTCGTCCAGCGACCCGCCAATCCGCTTTTCCCCTCCGATCCCCCTGGGGCAAACGGCGCGGTCCCCATCGAGATCATCGCTCTACGCCTCGTCTCCATCGACCCCATTGTCGTCACCCATAACGGCGGACAAGACCCGCAGCTCTGGAACGTGCGCGCCGACCTCTCCGAACTGCCCCAGCAGCAGGGGACACTGAGCGCCCAAAAAACTCATCCAAATGGCGGCGTCTTCAACTCGATCCTGCCCGTCCGGCCGCGTTTCACATTCACCCGCGAGCGCCCATGCCCGCATGCCTGCGGCGATCTGAACGGCAGCGGCGGTCCCGTCGATCTTCAGGACTTCGCCGCCTTCGCCGAGTGCTTCGGCCTGCCAGCCTCCACGTCGGGCTGCGAATGCGCCGATCTCGACGGCGACGGATCGATCGCGCTGCCCGACTTCGCCACCTTCGCCGCCGGGTTCGGCCTCACCTCCAACTGTGCGCCGCCCGACTGTGGGCCTGCCTGCTCCCCCGCCGAGAAAACGCTCGACACCGGGCTGGAAGGCATCCCGCCCAAGCAGTTCCAGGCCTCCGGCCCGTTCGTCAACCAGGCATCCACTCACCTTGGCGTCGTCATCGATCCCAACGCCCAGTTCGTCCCCGGAATCCAACAGCCGAATCCCGGTGACCCCGACTCGCAGCAGGTCGTTGTGATTGTCGAAGACGCATTCCCGGCAGCACGCCACACCGTCTGTTTGCCTGAGCCGCTCAAGACTTGCGCGCCCGGATGCGACTATCTGCGCACCATCGAGTGTGGCGGCGCCATGAACGCCATCAACTTCGCCGACAATCCGATTCCCGCCGGCTTCTTCGGCGACGACTCCGACGCCCTCACCGAATTTGTCCCCCTCGTCGGCGTCCCCATCGATCCCGACAACCTTGGCGACACCGATACCATCATGTGCCGGCTCGATGAAATGAGTTTTCCCACCGTTCCATCCGACTCGAGCACGTCGCTCGTCGTCAGCGCCCTCAGCCTCGCCTCCGCCGCGCCGGTCACTGTCACCTCCTCCGGCGGCGGCAGCCCCGAACTGTGGGACCTGCGCGTCGGCCTCTCCGAGGTCCCCGCACCGCCGGGCACGCTGAGAGCAGTCAAGACCCATCGCAACGGCGGCACCTTTGAATCCACCTTCTCCGTCCAGCCGCGCTTCACCTTCACGCGACTTTCCGCTGGATTGGTCCGCGTCTGCGACTCCGGTCTCGCCG
>CAZNDQ010000153.1:0-8603 GCA_964571825.1 uncultured Planctomycetales bacterium
GCGCCGCGTTGACGAGCAGGTTGCCGACCAGTTGCTCGAGCGCCTCGGCATCGCCGATGACGATGAGTCCGCGCGGGTAGTCGCGCTCCAGGCGCAGGCCCGCCGCCTGGAAGCGCGGCGCGGCGTCCACGGCGGCGGCCGTGAGCACGCGGGCCAGGTCCAGCGGCTCGCGCCGCCCGCCGCCCGGCCGCGCGAAACGCAGCAGGCTGTTCATGCGGCCTTCGGCCTTGTCGATGCCGGCCAGCACGCGCTCCAGGCGCGCGCGCAGGTCCGGCTCGGCCAGGCCGCCCGCGTCCAGCTTCGCCAGCAGGTTCTCCGTGGTGCCGCGCACGTTGTAGAGAGGGTTCTTCAGCTCGTGGGCGAGCCGCCCGACGAGCGTGCCCAGGAGGGCCAGCTTCTCGGCGCGCGCGCGGGCGGCCCGGAGCTCCTCGGTCTCGATGACGCGCGCAGCCTGGGCGGCCACCGTCTCGAGCAGCTCGCGCTCGGCCGCGGCGAAGGGGCCGGCCCCGGCCGTGCGCCGGTCGACGTAGAGCGCGCCCAGCCGGCGCTGCTCGCCGGCCAGGACCAGCGGCACGCAGACCAGGCTCTGCACCTGCTGCGAGTGCAGGCTGGCCGCGCCGTCGAAGCGGGGGTCGGCGGCCACGGCGTCCAGGCTCAGGCTGCGGCCGCTTTCCAGCGCCTCGCGCAGGACCGTCTGGCTGACCTGACCGATCGCGCCGGCGTCCAGGGGCGGACTGGACGCGGCGCCGGCGCCAGGCGCCTGCCAGGCCGCCTGGGCCTCGGGCCGCCAGCGCCCGCTCTCGGCGTCGTGGAGGAGGATGAAGCCCCGCTCGGCGCCCACGGCCTCGCCGGCCAGGCGGATCACGCCGGCCAGGATGGCCTCGAGGTCATGACCGGCGGCGAGGAGGTCGAGGATGCGCAGGAGCACGCGGTAGCGCCGCTCCTCGGGACTGGGCGCGGCCGGGGTGGGCGCCGCCGGCGCATCGACCGTGCTCAGGCTGAGCAGGGTGGGTTCGTCCGCCGCGGTCGCCGGCTCGCCCGCCTCGCCCGGCGCCAACCGCAGCTCCAGGCGGCCGAGCTGCAGGCGGTCGCCGGTCGCCAGCGGCGCCGGTGCGGAGAGCGGCTTGCCGTTGTGCAGGGTGCCGAAGCGGCTGCCCAGGTCCTCGACCCACCAGCGCTCGCCATCCCAGACGAGCCGCGCGTGGCGCCGGCTGACGCTGCGCTCATCCAGCGGCAGGTCGCAGGCGGTATCGCGACCCAGCACCAGCTCGCGCCGCGTTCCCGGGGCGCAGGGGCCGAAGCGGGCGACGCGCGACTGGCCGCCGAGGGCATAGTGCAGGATGAGGGGCGCCATGGCGGCCCCGATCCTAGGGGCTGAGCCGGGGCCTGTCCAGGGCGCCGAGTTCCCCATTCCAGCTCGGCCCGCTCCCTTGTATACTTGTGCCGGGATTGGTGATCGCAGCGGCGGAGGGTGTCGTGCGGCGGCTTGCGGCCCGGCTCGGCTGGGGTGCGCTCGTGATCGGGCTCGGCGCCGGCGTCTCGGCGCGCGCGGACGAGCCCCCGGACTGGGAGCTGCTCGCCGAGTTCCGGCTCGGTTCCGAGCTCGTCTACCTGCGCGATCTGGCCGACAGCCTCCGCGCGCGAGATCTGGACCAGCTGGTCGTGGAGGCGGTGCCGGGACACGGCTACCGCATCGATTCGCTGCTCACGGGCACGGATGCGATCTTCGCCGCGGGCTATCTCAGCCCGCTCCCGCTCACGCCGCTCGCGGCCGGCGAGCAGCTCGGCCTGAAGCACGACATCGGTCTGGACGCGGCGGGCTTCGAGCGCGAACTCGCGGGTGCAGCGGACTCGCTGGCAGCTCTGCTCGGCGAGCGGCCCAGCGCGCTCGCCTACCCCTATCACATGCACACGCGCGAGCTGATGCGGCGCCTCCGCGACGAAGGCTGGTGCTGCGCCCGCGATGGCGCCCCGCACGGCACGGGCGGCGGCGAGCCCACGGCGGCTTTCCTGCTCGGCCACCACGCCCAGCCCGCCTGGCGGGAGAACTGGGCCTACTGGACGCCCTGGGAACTCGCGCTCAGCACGGGGCTCACGGAGAAGGCCATCCAGGTGGCGGCATCGCCCGCGGAGATGGACCTGCTCCTGCACGACACGCCGGCCTACAATCTGCTCCACGCGGCGGCGCCGCAGAGCGTCAACGTTCTCACCTACGGGTATCCGAGCGTGGCCGACCTCTGGGTCGCGGCCCGCTGCTGCGTGCAGGTCTACGCGCACGGCACGAGCGGCGACGAATACCATCTCGATCCGACCCATCTCGCTTGGCTCGCCGACGCGCTCACCGCCGACGGCCGCTTCTGGATCGCCACCGTGAGCGAGGCCGCCGCCTGGGCCGCGGCGCGCCATGCGCCCAGCGAGGCGGACTCGCTGATCTGGCATCCGCTGCCCGAGTACGCCGGAGATCCCGAGCCCTGGAACGGGCATCCCGCCGCCTTCTGCTTCTCCACCGACGACGGGCGCAGCCTCAACCTGGCCTATGCCGACACGCTGGCGGCGCGTGGCCTGCCGATGACGGCGTTCATCACCTGGGATTACCTGGGCTGGCCGCAAGGCGATCACCTGAGCCGGGGGGACCTGCTCGACCTGCAGGCGCGCGGCAACGTCGAGATCGGCACCCACGGCTTGAGCCACAGGCGCCTGGTCCCGGACCAGGCGTTCCGTTTTCGCAATGTCGGCGCGCGTACCCTGGCGTGTGAGATCAGCGCCGGGCGCGAGGAGCGGAGCCTGCGCATCTACGGGGCGAGGGCCTCGGCGGCGCCGCCGCCGGCGGCCGGGCCCGAGCTCACGCTGCGCGTGGTCAGGACCCCCGAGGGCCTCTGCCGCTTCGACTACAGCCTGGCCGAACGCCAGCGCGTGCAGCTCGATCTCTTCGACGGCCAGGGCCGGCGCCTCGGCCGGCTCTTCGCCGGGCCGCGCGAGGCCGGCAGCGCCAGCTTCCGCTGGGACGGCCGGGACGGCAAGGGCCGCCGGCTCGCCAGCGGCGTCTACCTGGTTCGCCTGCGCGGCGAATGCGCCGCGGTCAGCGCCAAGGCCCTCCTCCTGCGCTGAGGCGCGGCTTGCAAGGCCGCGCCGCGCCGCCTATGCTGGCCGGCGAGGAGTGGCATGCCCGAATTCATGGGTCCCTACCAGCTCAGGCGCCTGCTGGGCGAGGGCGGCATGGGACAGGTCTACGAGGGCCTGGACCGCCGCAGCGGCGAGCGCGTGGCCGTGAAGCTCTTGCGCGGCGGTTCGCTCGCCACCGCTCGCGAGAAGGAGCTCTTCGCCCGCGAGGCGCGCGTCGGCATGGAGTTCGGGCACCCGGGCCTGGTGCGGGTGCTGGCCGTCGAGATCCAGGACGGCGTGCAGCCCTACCTGGTCATGGAGTACCTGCCCGGGCCCACGCTCAAGGGCGTGCTGGAGGCCGGCCCGCTGGCTCCCCTCAACGCGCTGGACCTGGCCGGCGCGGTGCTCGAGGCGCTGGCCTTCGTGCACGCGCAGGGCATCATCCACCGCGACATCAAGACCGGCAACATCATGCTGGACACGGCCGGCCGGCCGCGCCTGATGGACTTCGGCCTCACCAGCTTCTCGGACGAGACGAGCCTGTCGCGCAGCGGCATCGTCTTCGGCTCGCCCGCCGACGAATTCCATGGGGGAATCTACTACACCAACGCCGGCGGCCTGTCGCTGCGCACCAACCTTGGCAACACCCGCATGACCATCGACGCCGCGGGCAGCGTCGGCATCGGTACCACCACTCCCGAAGCCCCCCTCCACGTGCTCAACGGCTCGGCCGGCACCGTCACCGCCCACGCCTCCTCCGCCGCCGTGCTCGAACGCAACGCCAGCAACTTCCTCTCGCTCCTTGCGCCCGACGCCAGCGAACGCGGCGTCGCCTTCGGCTCTCCCACGAACGCTGTGCACGGCGGTATGTACTATTCCAATGCCAATGGCCTGTCGCTGCGCACCGGCGGAAACAACACGCGCCTGCGCATCGACTCCTCCGGTCTCGTCGGCATCGGCAGCGGCACTCCGGCCGCGCGTCTGCACGTCGTCGACGCCGCCGGCGGCAACACCTCGGTGATTCTCCCGAGCGATGCGATCGGGGCGGCGGAAATCATGGACGAGCCCGGCGCGGCCGAGTCGGAATTCGACCAGCCGCAGATCGCGCTCGACGGCTCGCTGCAGACGCTGCTGTCTACGACCATCACTGCGCCGGACACGGGCTTTGTGCTCGTCATCGCCAGCGCCCAGTGCAGTTTCATCAACCACACCAACGGCACCACCAGCGACGCCAATTTCGGCGTCTCCAACAACGCCGCCAGCCTGCCCACCAACCAGGACGTGGAGCTGCTCATCTCAAATGCTGCCCCCACCGGCGTCTATCGCTTCCCGGTCACCGTGCACGCCCTGTTCCCCGTCCTCGCCGGCGCCAGAACGTTCTATTTCCTCGGACAGGAACTCTCCGGCAATGCCGTCGCCCAGGACATTCAACTCACCGCCGTCTTTCTGCCCACCGCCTACGGCGCAGCCGGCTTTCAGGGCGACGAACCGGGCGCCGGAGACGACGACGACCCGGACAGTGCGCGCGGGCCCTTATCCCCCGAAGAGATCGAGTGGGAGCGGGCTGAAGCCATTCGCCTCAACGAAGAGCGGCTCATCCGTGAACGCGAGCAGCTCGCCGCCGAGGTCGAGGAACTCCGCGCCCTCCGCCGCGAACTCGAAGCCCTCCGCGACGACCTGACCGGCGACGCGGATCAGGCGGACGACCAGGCAGACGAGTAACCCCCCATTCTGTGGGAGAAAATACGATGAACGCCGTTCAACATGCGATCCGCAAGCCCCGCCACGGCGCCACAATGTTCAACTTCTCGCTGGCCGCAAGCCGCCCCATTGTTGACTTTCGCCTCCTGCGCTGCATGGCGCTCGCCGCGATGTGCTCGGCCCTCGCGGCAGCGCCCGGCGCAGTCCACGCCGCAGAGTCCATCGACTGGTACACCGTCGACTGCGGCGGCGCCATGTTCTCCGCCGGCGGCAACCTCGAACTCTCCGGCACCATCGGCCAGCACGACGTCGGTGTCCTGACCGGCGTTCAGACCGGCGGCACAGTGTTGATCAATCAGCCGCCCGACCAGTCGAACGGCTTCTACAGCGACGCCGACTGCAATGGCTGCAGCGGCGGCGCCCAGTCTTTGGCCGAGAACTTCATCCTCACGGCCCAGCAATCGATCACCACGATCACCATGTACGGCGGCTACCACCCGGCGAACAACCCAGGCTCCGGGGATGACTTCACGGTCATTTTCCACGCTTCCGACGGCACGGGCGTGCCGGGCGCGGCCCTGGCGACGCAGACGGGTGTGGCGAGTATGCGGGCGACGACCGGCGTCGTGATCTTCGGCGTGAACGAGTACCTGCACACGCTGACGCTGTCTCCGGCGGTGACGCTACCGGCCGGCACGTACGCCGTGGAGATCTACAACAACACCGTGGGCAACGCCGACTCCTACTTCTGGGAAGTCGGCAACCTCGACGGTGTGAGCGGCATCGCCGGGCAGGCGTATGCCTTCTCGACGCCGGGGGTGAGCTGGAGCTACAACCAGTTCATCGAACTGGCGTACAGCCTGACGACCAGTCCGGGCGGCGCCCTCGAACTCCGCGGCGGCTTCTGGGTCATGGATGTCGCGCCGCCCCCCGTCGCCTGCGGCTGCGGCGACCTCGACGACAACGATATCGTCAACCTCGGCGACTTTTCCCTTTTCGCCGGCTGCTTCGGCTTGCCCGCTCCGACCCCCGACTGCCCGGCCGACGTCTTCCTCTGCGCCGACCTCGACGGCTCCGGCGCCATCGATCTCGTCGACTTCTCCCTCTTCAGCGGCGCCTTCGGCCTTCCGGCGCAGGGCAACCCGCCCGATTGCGACTGACGTTCAGTTTGGGCGACAAATACCCGGCCCGCGGGCACATCCCCCCGCGGGCCAGCTCGCCGGCCCATACGCCGCCACCGGCCGGCCTCAACCTCGACGGCGCCATCGACCTCGTCGACTTCTCCACCTTCGCCTCGCATTTCGGAGACTGAGAAGGGAAAAAAACAGTGGAGAGCGCCGATCCGCAGGCGGCGCCCTCCACGACGGCTCCCGCCGGTTCGTCATTCCGCCGCCAGACGCTGGTCTGACCGACGGCCGCCGACGGGAGTCGTGCGGGAAGCCCCTGCGGGCTTCCCTTTGGGTCGGTGTGCGGGCCGCACCGATTGCGCCGGTTCAGGGCCCGGCCGCGGCCAAGGGTCGCCCGGCAGTCAGGGGGAACCGCCGGGTTGGGCGCGGACGGCGAGTTCGGGTGCTGACCCGCAGCTCGCGCCGTCCGCCGGCCCGCGCGCCGGCCTCGTATCCGACGCCCCCGCACACGACGTTCGCTCACTCCGAGCCGCGCATGTTGCGCACCAGGTCATAACCCACCTGCATCTCCCGGTACTGCCGCAACACCACCTCATGCACCTCCTGCCCCACGGTCTCGCGCAGGACCGACTCATAGCGGCGCTGGATTTCCTCTTCCGCCCGTTCCGCTTCGATCAGCACCGCCTCATCATCGCCGCCGCCGCGCGAGCCGCGCACGCCCTCCAGCAGCCCCAACCCCGCGGCAACCTCCGCCGCTCCCTCGCGCTCGCCAGGCGTCGGGTCGATCCGGCCCACGTGTCGCTCCAGCTCGGCCGCGCTCTCCCCACGCTGCCGCGCGAAGAAACGGAACGTCGCCGCGATCCCTTCGTTCGCCACCGTATCGGCCGCGTGCTCCAGACCACGACAGCTCACCCGGTTCGCCCGGATCAGCCCCCGCAGTTGCGCCACCGCCGACGGCCGCAGTGCCACTGTTGCTTGCATGGCCTTCTCCTTCAACCGACTCGCCAATCGACCGCCCCACAACCTGCCGCACCGACTCAATGCGGCATCGGCACGTTGTAGAACTCGTACACCGCGGCGATGAAGTCCCGGTCATCCTCCTGTGGCCAGTCCCGGTCCGTGAAGTTCGGCGCGCTCTCCAACTGCTCACGCTCCACGTTCACCACCACCGACTTTACCTCGCGCGGCTCCGTCGAATCATCCTCCTGCGGCTGGATCGTCACCCGCATGAACGGTACCGCCACCAGCTTGCTCCCCGCGCCCAGCAGTCCGCCGCCCGTCGACAGCACCACGCAGTTCACCCGCCCGTTCTCCCGGTCCAGCAGCAGGTCCTTCAGCGTGCCCAGCGACTCCTGCTTCCCGTCCTTCGCCGCGGCGCCGATCAGTTGCGTCCCCTGAACGATCCGCTGCGCGCCCGTCGTCCCCGCCGCCGCGCCCTTCCGCTCCGCCGCCGCATGCCCCGCTCCAGGCTCCCCGGCCCGCTGCCCGAATCGCTCCTGCGTCGTCCGTGCCCAGTGCGCACTCGCCATGTCCGGCCAGTTGTTCTTGTCGAATCCATCCGCCTCCTTGAGCTTCTCCTCCGTTACGTCGAACCGGTACGTCCCGTCCGCCTCCGCCTTCAACGATGCCCACGGAATCGCGAAGTACTTGTCACCCAGCCCGAGGAACCCGCCAAACGACAGCACGCCGTACGCGATTCGCCCGTCGCCCGGGTCGATCGCCAGGTCCTTGATTGTCCCGATCTGTTTGCCCGTCGCGTCCATCACATTCGAGCCGATCACCTTGTCCGCACGACAGCAGATCGCCCGCGCGCCCGCCGGCGCCAGCGGGTCCTTCGTCATCGTGTCCTTCTGCGGCTTCTCGTCCTGCTGCACTCGCTGCGGCTGCGGCTTCTCCCTCTCCTCCGGCGGCTGCTGCCCCAGCGCCACCGCCGGTAGAACTGCGATCAGACTGCAAAGTAACGTTCTCATGATTCACTCCTTTTCCAACGGGTCCCTCGTCGCCGGATTCGTCCGGCAACCGCTCATTCGCACCTGGGCCCTCCTTGCGCCTGCTCCCTGGCGGCGCACGGCGTTCACGCCGTGGCGGCGCCGGCGGAGCGTTTTCGCGCTCACGAGAGTATTGCCCATGCTCCTGAACTGACCCTGAATTGGACCTGAACAACGCGTAATCCGGCCGCCGCATCCCCGCCGCTGCGCTAGCGCTGCCTGCCCGCCGCGATCACCACGCCCCCGAGCGCCAGCAGGATCACCCCCGGAATGAGCCCCACTCCGATCACCCCGCCCCCCTCTGCCGCCGCCGGCAACAGGACCCGCATCAATGCATATGACACGATCAATACGAGTCCGATGACGGCCGTCAGCAGCCCCGCCATGGAAAAATACTTGCGCATTATGCCTTCGATGTTGGAGCATACCTCCCACACCTGACCGCGGATTGAACTCTCGATAAAAAATATGTTATTTCAACGGATTGTCCGCCCGCCGCCCTACGCGCCGTTACTCAGCGGCAGCCGAACCTGAAACTCGCACCCGCCGCCGTTTCGGTCCTGAAACGACACCGTGCCCCCGTGCAGTTCGCACACCGCCCGCACGATCGCCAGCCCCACCCCCGCCCTCCCCGCCCTCCGGCCCTCCCCGTTCACCTGATAGAACAACTCGAACACGCGCGGCC
>CAZNDQ010000154.1:0-8587 GCA_964571825.1 uncultured Planctomycetales bacterium
GGGGGCGGGGGGGGGGAGGGGGGGGGGGGGGGGGGGGGTGGGGGGGGGCGGGGGGGGGGGGGGTTGCGGGTGACGGTCCGCTGGGGGGGAGTAATGGTGCGGCCGTCGGCGGCGTTCTGCGCGGCCGTGGAGGAGCTGCTGGGGGAGGAGAGCGTGCGGATGGTCGGCGGGGGCGGGGGGCGGACGGCGGCCGGGCCGGCGCGGCGGGCGTATGCGGGGGGCGCGGCGGCGATGGCGAACTGAATTGCAGCCACGAAGCCACGGAGCGGCGAAGACACGACGTGAGTGTTAGCGAGACGTCACGGCATTCCCGCAGCGGAGGCGGCAGAGTCAAAGCGCCATTCCTACTTCGCGGGGATGCTCTTGAATGCTGCGTCCTTTGCGCCGCCATCCTCATCCTCAATTGTGACTTTGGAGGTGTCACCGCCCTGCTCAACAACAATCGTCGTGCGGGGCTTCGCCTTTGTGGGCGCGGCTGGTTTGGCGAGCTTGACATGTTGGGCCAGCCTGGCCTCGCCGCCGGGGGTGATGACAACGACGTCGCGTTTCTGGTCGTCGAACGATTCCTTTGAGAGGTCGAAGCTGGCGATGAGGACCTGGCGTCGCTCGTTGTTCGTTCCGATGTAGTCCGCGAGTTTGACGTCAGTTCCTCGGACGCCGCCGAGCAGGCAGAGTGGACTGTCGCCGAAGTTTTGTCCATCGATTACAAGCGACGAGTTTCCGCCCTTGGTTAGAATGCCGGGAATCGCGCTGGATATTCTTGGCGCCGGGTCCGATGAGAGGGGGATGCGGAATGAGGTCGCATCGAGAATCGCGCCAGGCAGAGTCATCCATTGCCCTCTATTCCAGTCGAGTTCGTGAGTCCCGTTTGGGTTGGCATAACGATGGCCGAGGAGTTTTTCCTTCCAATGATCGGCCGCTTGTGCGCGGTACTCGCTTTCACGCAGACTGATGTCGGAGTACTTCGTCGCGTCACCTGCGTCTTCGGGGATCCAGCGTTGTGAAATATCGAGCCGTACATCTATCCTGGGAAGTTCGTCGAGTCGCGCTTGGAATTCCTGAATTGCGCGAGTGTTCGTGGGGTCGGCAGCCATCGAATTCTCGATGTCCTGGGTCAACGCCTCACGTTGTGCAAGCACCGAGGCGATTGACTGAGTTCCACCGGAGGACTTCTTGGGAATCGATGGCGCACCGGGGGCGTACATCAGCACCACAAATGGTAAACTAACAGGCTCAAGCAGCGTGCTCGGTTCGAATCCAACACCGTGATGCGCGTCGACCTTTTCCGGTTCGGCCGCCCAGTATTCGCCGCGAATTCGAAAGCCGATCTGTCCATAGGATGGGCGGGTGAAGGAGGAGATGGAGACACGTTGATTCAGGGACCGGGCAGCGGCCTGATAAATCCTCGATTTGTCATAGACCGCATCGGCCGCCGCGACGTAGCCCGAGGCGAGCAACTGTAACGCCAAGTCGTGCCTGACGCTCTGGATTGTCTCCAAGTCCATGTTTTGACCGACCATCGTGGGGAAGACGCTGAGGAATTGGGGTCGCACAGGTGTCTTGTCAGCAGTGAGTAATTCAACCTCTTTTCCGTCGAGCAGGATGACTGCCCTCATAATGATCTCGGTGAAGAATCCCTTTCGCGTAATCGAACCGGGGGTGACGGTGATGCCTCCAGCGATGACGAGTGGTTCCATTCCGTCGGGCGTACGGAGGTTGCCGGGGTCACTGAATGTCTCGAGCAATCGTGCGTGGAAAAACGTATTGGCGGCCTCGGTGACGCGGTCACGGGGGCGGTAGCCGAGTTCAGGCCCGCCGGCGAGACCCTCGACGATCTTGCTCGCGGCGGCGGTCTGGGCGTTAGCTTGTGCGGAAAGGTTTTCCGGGGCGGTGACGGAGATCGGCTTCTGTTCCGGTATCGTCCTATCCGTTAGCGTCCCTTCATATGCACCGAGGGCGGCCTTGAGTACCTCGGCGAGGAGTTTCTTGTCTTCGGGAGTGGCAGCGTCCGCGCCGTCCTCAGACGCTCCGCCGAGAAGGGCTCCGAGTGCGGCCGTGATGACCTTTGGCGCTACCGGCTGGACGGTGTGCTCAGGGATGACGGGGGCCTCGAGTTTGACGGCGCCGCGGAAGCCGGTGGTTTCAAACTCGCCAAATCTTGCCCGTGCCTGCGTGCCGACCTGTTTGTAGAAGTCGTCCGGTTTCATTCCCAGTTCAAAGCGGAACGCCTTCTGGCTCTTGACGACGACCGGCTGCGAGACGGAGATTTCGCCGTATTTCTGACGATATTCATGCACTTTGTCGGCGAACTGGTACTCGTTCCAGGTGTCGTAGTACTTCCATGAGGCGCAGCCGATGAGCGGGACACCGAGAAGGACGATGCATCGCAGAGCGGCGGTGCGCATGAGCGATCCTTTCGTTCGAGGTGGTGCGTTCTTCGCCGGGTTTCGAGCCCGTTCCTTGCAGGCAATACGCGGCATCGAGGGATGTTCTTCCGCGATTCTGGTTCATTTTCTTCCAGGATCGGCAGAACGGAGGCTTTTCGGCTGCCGCGGCGGGCGCATGCGGGAGGAGCGGCGGCGCTGGCGAATTAGCGTGCCTCGCGGCGCTCGGCACGAAGTAGTGACCAGTGACCAGTGGCCGGTGGCCAGTGGAGGAGTCCCGGAGTACCGGGACGAAAGAAACGCGGAGCGAGGGATTTCAGCGGGCGCGGTCACGCGGCGGGGATTTCGCGGGCGTGGGTGATCTCGCGGGCGGAGACGGGCCGGACCATTTGGGCGTCGAGGGTGACGACGGCGATGGTGCGGCCGTCGAGGCTGACAAACTCGACCTCGTAGGCTGCGGCGTCGGGATAGACGTGGACGACCGTGCCGACGTCGCCGGCCTCGAGCCGCTCGCCCGGCACGTCATTCCTGAGCACAACACGGTCGTGTTCGCTGATCATGGTCACTCCATTCTATCCGGCCGGGTAGGCTGTCACCCAGCGCGGGACGCGAGCCCCGGTGTGATTGCCCGGGGCGGGGAAAAGGACGCGGTCGATTCCAGATGTAGCGTTCGTCGAATTCAATTTCGTGTTTTTGCAGGAGCGCGCGGAGTTCGTCCTGCAAGGACATGGCGCGGTGGTGGTATTCCTGGCGTTCAATGTAATCAATGACCTGTTGCAGGTTGGACTGGCTGACGGAGAAGCAGGCGTAGCCCGATTGCCAGTGGAAGGTTGCGAGGTCGGGATAGCGATCCTTGAGCCAGAGGGTCGAGCCGCGTTTGAGTTCCTTGACCCAGTCGGCCTGTGTCAGATTGCGGGCGAAGCGTGCGAGAATGTGGACGTGGTCATGGTGTCCGCCGATACGGAGGGGTGGGCATTCGAGATTGCGGCTGAGGATGCCGAGATGAGAATAGAGCGCGTCGCGGACGGCTGAGTCGCGAAGGAATGGCCGGCGTTCTTTCGTCGAGAACACGAGGTGAAGGTAGACGGCGGCGAGGGATTGGGGCATGGATGTGTTCCTTTGGGCAACCCTTTCAGGGTAGCCCTATTGATACACGTGGTCCACCCAGGGTAGCCGCTGCGCGGCAACCCTGGGCTTTACGGGGTCAACGCCTTCGGCGTTGGTTGGAGTGGCGCACGAGGTGCGGTGCGGGGTGAACGCCTTCGGCGCAGGTCTGCTGTGCAGCAACCCCGGGCTTTACGGGGTCAACGCCTTCGGCGTAGTGCGGTTCGGCAGACGAGGTGATTCGCGGGGTCAACGCCTTCGGCGTAGTGCGGTTCGGCAGACGGGGTGATTCGCGGGGTCAACGCCTTCGGCGTAGTGCGGTCCGGCATACGAGTGATTTGCGGGGTTAACGCCTTCGGCGTGGAGGCGGGCAACCGTTAGAGTATGATCCGTAGGGGCGTGTTGTACGGATAGCGCGATTCGATCCCGGCGCGCCGGGATTCGCTGGCGCTCAGGATGACACCCTGGCGCTCAGGGAAACGAGCTGCGCGTCCGAAAAGCCTCTCGTCGGGGGGAAGCGTGAAAGTGCGACCGCGGCATGTCGGGTTCGGCGCGATGGCGGCGATCATGGTCGCATGCGCCGGGTGTCAGCAGGCGGCGTATCTGCTGCACGTGGCGCAGGGGCAGCTCGGGATTCAGGGGAAGGTGGAGCCGATCGAGGGGGTGCTGGGGTCGGGGCGGCTGAGCGCGGAGGAGGAGGCGAAGCTGCGGCTGATCGTGGCGGCGCGGCAGTTCGCCATCGACGCGATCGGACTGAACGCGGGCAATTCGTACACGACTTTTTATGACACGCGGGGCAAGCCGCTGAGCTACAACCTGTCGGCGTCGGCGCGGGATGCGCTGAGGGCGCAGACGTGGACGTTCCCGATCGTGGGGACGATTCCGTACCTGGGGTTCTTCGATCTGGCGTATGCGCAGCGGACGCAGAAGTCGCTGAATGACGCGGGCTACGACACGCTGCTGTATGAGGTGGACGCCTACAGCACGCTGGGCTATTTCGCCGACCCGGTGCGGTCAACGATGCTGCGGCGGAGCGAGATTTCGCTGGCGGACACGATCATCCACGAGATTCTGCACAACACGATCTGGCGGCCGGACGACGTGGACTTCAACGAGTCGCTGGCGACGTTTGTCGGGCGGACGGGCGGGAAGCAGTTCCTGCGGTCGTACTTCGGGGAGGAGTCGGAGCTGCCGGCGGAGGCGGATGAGCAGAACGAGGATGCGGACCGGGTCAACGCGTTTCTGCGCGGGCTGTTCGACGAGCTGACGGACTACTACGCGCAGGACATCGCGTCGGCAGAAAAGATCGCCGGGCGCGGGGCGGTGTTCGCGGCGGCGGGTGAGCGGTTCGCGGCCGAGGTGCTGCCGCTGCTGCATCACCCGGAGCGGTATGAGGGCTATGACGAGTTGCCGGTGAACAATGCGTGGCTGCTGGCGAACCGGCGGTATAACCTGGACCTGAGCCTGTTCGCGGCGGTGTACGCGGGCGTGGGGGAGGACTGGGCGGCGGCGCTGGCGGTTTATCGGCAGGCGGCCGAGGCGAAGGGGAACCCGTACGACGTGCTGCGCGCGTGGCTGGCGGCGGCCGGTTTGCCGTGAGCGGCGGGCGGATTGCCGCGTACAAATCCCGCCGATACAAGTAAAACAATGGTAATCCGTCGTCAGCGGATGGAGACATCGCCGCGCTGGGGGGCGTTCGGGCTGAGCATCGTCGTGGCGCTGCTCATCTATATCCCGTCGTGGTCGCATGAGCTGGTGCTGTGGGACGATGATGAGTACATCACGCAGAACCCGCTGATGACGGCGCCGGACGGTCTGCGGCGCATCTGGCTGACGCTGGAATCTCCCCAGTATTACCCGCTGACGTTTTCGATGCTGCGGCTGGAGCATGCGCTGTGGGGCGATGGGCCGGCGGGATATCACGTAGTGAATACGGTGCTGCACGCGGCGTGCGCGGGGCTGGTGTGGCTGCTGGTGTTCCGTCTGGGCGGTGGGAGCCGTGTGGCGAGCATTGCGGCGCTGCTCTTCGCGGTGCATCCGCTGCACGTGGAGTCGGTGAGCTGGGTGGCGGGTCGGAAGAACGTGCTGTCGGGGCTGTTCTTTCTGCTGGCGGTGCTGATGTACGTGCGGCATCGGCGGCGGATGGACCGGGCGGCGTACTGGTGGTGCATCGGGTTCGGGCTGGCGGCGATGCTGAGCAAGACGGCGACGGTGACGCTGCCGCTGGTGCTGCTGCTGTTTGATCTGCTGTACAGCATTCCGCCGGGGCGGCGGCTGGAACGGCGGATGCGCGGGGGGACGGTGCGGATGCTGCCGCTGCTGGCGGCGGGGGTGGCGCTGACGGTGGTGACAATGCGTGTGGACAGCCCGGACGTCGGCGAAGCGCTGCCGCTGCTGTCGCGGGTGCTGGTGGCCGGGGCGGCCGTGTGGTTCTACGCGGGCAAGCTGCTGCTGCCGGTGGGGCTCTGTCCGCTGTATCCGCGTTGGGCGGTGGACGCGGGGTCGGTGTGGTGGTGGTTGCCGCTGGGGGTGCTGGCGGGGCTGGTGGCGGCGGTGATCGTGGCGGCACGGCGTCGGCGGCCGATCGGGGCGTGGAGTTTTGGGCTGTATCTGCTGGCGCTGCTGCCGATGCTGGGGCTGGTGCACTTCGCTTACATGGACTATTCGTTCGTGGCGGACCACTTCGTGTATCTGAGCGCGGTGGGGTTTTTGACGCTGGTGGCGATGGTGCTGGAGGTGCTGCGGCGGCGGGCGATGCTGGCGATGGACGCGCTGACGGCGCTGATCCTGGTGGTGCTGGCGGTGCGGACCGTGTGGCAGCAGCGCACGTGGAGGGACACGGCGACGGTGCTGTCGCGGGCGCTGGAATGCGCGCCGTCGTTCGAGCTGGCGTACGTGAATCTGGCGCGGGATGCGATGCGGCGGGGGCGCGAGGAGGAGGCGATCACGTGGCTGGAGCGTGGGATTGAGCGGAAGCCGGAGTTTGCGCAGGCGCATCATCTGTTGGGGAACGTGTACGCGCGGCGGGGTGAGACGTTGCGGGCGATGGAGGAATATCGGCGGGCGCTGGCGCTGGCGCCGGGTCAGGCGCGGACGCTGCGTGACGTGGCGCTGCTGCACCTGGAGCAGAATGAGGCGGCCGAGGCGGTGCGCTTGTTGAGAGAGGCGATTGCGCGGGACGGGCTGGACGCGGAGTTGCAGTTTCATGTTGCGCGGGCGCTGAAGGCGGCGGGGAAAATGGAGGAGAGCGTGGCGGCGGGGCGGGCGGCGCTGCGGCTGAACCCGCGGCATGCTTCGGCGGCGTACAACCTGGCGAACACGCTGTTCGAGCTGAGGCGGACGGAGGAAGCGGAGGCGGCGTACGCGCAGGCGATCGCGGCGCAGCCGGAGATGGCGGCGGCGTATTACAACCTGGGCGTGGTGCGGCGGCTGCGCGGGGATCGGCGCGGGGCGGCGGAGGCGTGGGAGCGGGGCGTGCGGCTGGCGCCGAACGACGTGGAGATGCTGACGGAGCTGGCGCGGGTGCGGGCGACGGCGGCGGAAGAGGGCATGCGGGACGCGGGGCAGGCGCTGCGGCTGTGCGAGCGGGTGGAGCGGCTGCTGCCGCGCGTGACGGTGCGGTTGCTGGACGTGCGGGCGGCGGCGTATGCGGCGGCGGGGGATTTTTCGCGGGCGCTGCAGGATGGGCAGCGTGCGGCGGAGATGGCGGAACTGGCGGGGGCGGCGGAACAGGCGGGGATGATCCGGGCGCGGCTGCATCTCTATCGGCAGGGCAAAGCGTACGTGGATGCGGATTGAGGCGGGTCGGGCGAGCGTGCTCGGGCGGCGCGGGGGCAGGTGCGCGCGGCGCGCGGGGAGCCGCTAGAATGCGCGGCGATGGCGCGGCGCGGGAAAAACAAGAAGGAATCGAAGGCGGCGGCGCGTGCAGCGGCGCCGCCGGGGACGGCGGCAGCGGCGGAGGCGCGGTCGGAATGGGCGCGCGTGCCGGACGCGGTGTGGTTCCTGCTGATCGTGGCGGTGGCGCTGCTGCTGCGTCAGGCGCACGTGGTGCAGCTCACCCGCAGTCCGTTGTTCGAGCATCCGCATCTGGACGAGCAGATTCACGACGAGTGGGCGCGGGCGATCGTGGCGGGCAAGCCGTACATGGAGCCGCCGTATTTCCGTGCGCCGCTGTATGCGTGGTTTCTGGCGGGGGTGTACAAGGCTTGCGGGGGGAGTTACCTGGCGCCGCGGATCGTGCAGGCGGTGCTGGGGTCGTTGAGCTGCGGGCTGCTGTTTCTGATCGGGCGGGACGTGTTCGGCCGGGCGGTGGGCGTGGCGGCGGGGCTGGTCGCGGCGACGTACTGGGTGCTGATCTACTTTGACGGCGAGCTGCTGATCGCGTCGCTGCTGGTGTTTCTCGATCTGCTGCTGATCCGGTCGCTGTTACAGGCGGATCGGCGTCCGGGTGCGTGGCGGATGCTGGGTAGCGGCGTGGTGATGGGGTTGTCGGCGATTGCGCGGCCGAACATTCTGCTGTTTGCGCCGTTCGCCGCGCTGTGGGTTTTTCTGCGGCAGCGGGGCCGGCCGCGCGCGGCGGTGGGGTACGTCGCGTGCCTGACGGCGGGGACGCTGATGCCGATTCTGCCGGTGACGGTGCGGAACGTGATGGTGGGAAAGGACCGCGTGCTCATTTCGTGGCAGGGGGGGACGAACTTCTACATCGGCAACAACGCGCGGTCGAACGGCTTCGTGGCGGTGGTGCCTGGGACGCCGGGCGACTGGTGGGGCGGATACTACGCGACGTATGCGCTGGCCGAGGAGGCGCTGGGGCGGCCGCTCAAGCCGTCGGAGGTGTCGCGGTATTTCTACGGTCTGGCGATGGCGTGGATGCGGGAGCATCCGCGCGACGCGCTGGTGCACATGCTGCGCAAGCTGCAGATGTGGTGGCACCACTGGGAGATTCCGAACAACAAGGACATCTACTTCTGGGTGGAGCGGTATGCGCCGCTGGTAAAGGCGTTGCCGATCGGGTTCGGCGTGGTGGGGCCGCTGGGGATCCTGGGGCTGGTGATGTGCCGGCGGCGGGCGGGGGAGCTGTTCCCGCTGTGGGGGTTTGT
>CAZNDQ010000155.1:0-8548 GCA_964571825.1 uncultured Planctomycetales bacterium
CCCGAGACCCGCGCACGCTCCCCGCGCGGCCCGACTATCCGCGCAAGGCCAAGTGACCCGCTGGCGACCGGCCGCCCACCCGGCCCGGCGCCCCATTGATCCGCGCAACCCGCGGCGTTACAATACGCTGTGCAGCACCATTCCCCGGGCCGTCACGGTTTCCGTCGGCCGACGGACGCCGTGCCTCTTCTGATCGCGGGAGATTCTCCCATGAATACGCTGAGCAGCGCCAGACTCATCGTCGTGTTCGCCCTGTTTCTGCCGGCTGCGCCCCTCCGCGGCGAACTCCTGCCCCTCGACCGCGACCAGTTCACCGACCCGCAGCAGGTCACCTGGTCCGGCTGGGCCAAATCCAACCCCACCAGCGACAACCCCTACTACTTCAACCCGCTCTTCATCGCCAGCAACATCGCCGGACAGTTCGACCACACCGTCGCCGCTGACCAACGCGACGGCGGCACGCTCGCCTCCGGACCCTGCGCCTGCGATGTCGTCCTTACGCTTCGCCTCGACCAACCCGTCCTCCGCCTCGGCTTCGACTTCCTCGAACGCCCCCTCCTCGTCGATGCATTCGACGCCTGCAATCGCCCCGTCGGCTCGCTCGCCGTCCAGCCCGACGCCTCCGGCTGGTCCTTCTGCGGCTTCGAGGAACCCACCGGCGCCGGCATCAAGCTCGTCATCGTGCGCGTGCTCATCGGCGAAGAGACCGCGCCGTCCTTCGCCGTCATCGACGACATCCTCCTCGAAGGCGAAGGCCTCGCCCGTCCGCTCGCCGATTTCAACTGCGACCTGCGCGTCGACTTGATCGACTTCGCCACCTTCTCCCGCTGCTTCGGCCACACCTTCCCCTCGCCGACCTGCGAGTACGACGACTGGGACGCCAGCGACCTTACCGGCAACTGGGTCGTTGATCTCGACGACTTCGCCACCTTCGCCGCACTCTACACACCCTGATCTCGCCCCGTCGGGCAACGCCCGCGCAAAAAAAAGCGCGACCCCCGGCCGCGCCTTTCTGTGCCCCGTTCAATCGCTGCGCTCACTCACTCCCCGCTCTCGTCCTTCACCATCACCACCGTCACCTTCTTGCCCTCCTCCATCTTCGAGACCGACAGGCGGCTCGTAAACGAGTTGTACATCGCGTCGTACTCCAGGTCCTTGCCCTCCTTGGTCGTCAGCTTCAGCTTGAACCCGTTATACGACCACGTCCCGCTGTCCTGCCGCGTCTTGCCGCCGTACGTCGCCGTCGCCGTGAACGTCTTGTCGTCGTTGAACGTCGCCCGCGCCAGATTAAAGTGCTTCGACATCTCCGGCGGGCTCACGCTCTGCGAGCGCCACGTGCCGTGCAGCACGTTCGAACACCCCACCACCAGACCCGCCACGCTCAGTGCCGCCACCAGACTCGATTTCCTTCGCACGTGACCTCTCCTTTCATTGGACCCTGGACCGGTGCTGTTTCTGTGCATCTGTTTCCGCGGCCCGCACCTCCCCCGCGCCCGACCGCGCCGACGCGCCGCAAGTATCGAAAGCTCCGACGCCCTGTCAACACCGGCCGGTTTGCTCCGCGGCACCGCGCGCGCTGCGATGTTGCCCGCGCGCCACCGGCGCTGCGGCGTGCCCCGCCGCCAACGTCCGCCCGGCCCCCCGCTCGGCGCCCGCACCCACCGCTTCACCCATAACTACCGTCGCCACAACGGGTTACAATCTTCGATTTTTCGCTCAAGAAACGCCGTTTGCCCGCACCCCCTTATATCCTACGTTCAGGTACTCGCCGTTCATTCAAACAAAGGGGAAAGAAGCTCATGGCGCTGACAGTCACAAACACAGACACACTACGTCTCCTCTCCATCCTCAACAACACCAGCACACAGCAAAGCAGAACACTTCAACGACTCGCCACAGGTTTCCGCATCAACACAGGAGCCGACGATCCCGCAGGACTGATTGCTCTCACATCCCTCCAGGCAGAAATCACCGCCGTCGACTCCGCCATCGATAACTCCCAGCGCGCCGACGCGCTCCTCACCGTCGCCGACGGAGCGCTCGGCGAGGTCGGCAAACTCCTCTCCGAAGTCGAAAGCCTCGTCGCTGCGTCCACAAGCGCCGGCGGACTCAGCCCCGCCGAGGTCGCCGCCAACCAGGCGCAGATCGACGCCGCCATCAACTCCATCGACCGCATCGTCCGCACCACAACGTTTAACGGCAAACGGCTCCTCGACGGCTCGCAGGCGATCTCGCGCAGCAGCGTCAACAACAGCCAGATCACGAACCTCCGACTCTTCAGCCGCGGCAATATTTCCAGCAATCTGACCGCCACCGTCGACGTCACCACCGCCGCCGCCCGCGCCAGCCACACGCTCGTCGACACCGAGGGCGCGTCCAACGTCACCAGCGGCACCACCGTCCTCAGCGTCCGCGGCTCGCTCGGCACGGCCGAGGTCACCATCGGCGACGACTCCAACGCCGCCGCCATCGCCGCCGCCATCAACCAGTCCTCCGACCTCACCGGCGTCGCCGCATCCGCCACCAACGGCGTCGTCACGACCTACAGCACGCAGTTCGGCGAGTCACAGGTCGTCTCCGTCGAAGTGCTCTCCGGCGGCAACCTCCAGGCCGGCCAGTCCTCCAACACCTTTGCGGGCACCGACGGCAACGTCACCGGCACCGACGCCGCCGTCCTCGTCAACGGCCAGGCGGCCTCCGTCGACGGCCTCCAGGTCTTCTTCAACGTCGGCGGCGTCAGCGGCAGCTTCAACCTCACCGAGTCCTTTGGTACGCAAACGTCCACCAACTCGACGTTCACCATCGGCACCTCCGGCGGGGCGACATTCCAGCTCGGCACCGACGCCTCCACCCGCTCGACCATCGGCATCGACGCCCTCTTCAGCTCAAACCTCGGCGGCGGCGATACCGGCGGCGTCCTCTCCGACCTCAAGAGCGGCGGCAGCGCCAGCCTCGGCAACGACGTCGAGACCGCGCTCAACGTCGTTCGCCGCGCGATCTCGGACGTGGCGACGGCGCGCGGCCGGGTCGGCGCCTTCCAGAAGTTCCAGGTGCAGACCTCGGTCAACACCCTCAACACGACCAAGGCCAGCCTCAGCAGCGCCGCCAGCCTCATCGGCGACACCGATTTCGCCAGGGAGACGGCCGAGTTCAATCGCCAGAACGTGCTGCTCAACACGTCCGTGGCGCTGCTCGGCCTCGCCAACCAGCGCTCGCAGTCCGTCCTCGCGCTGCTCGGCGGCTAGCGGTTTCACGCTCACCGCGTGTTCCTTCGCGTCAACGGTCGGCGGGCCGGTTCTCCGGTCCGCCGACCTTCACGCGCCGGCCCTGCGCCGCCTCAACCTCACTTGCGCTTCAGTTGCAGCCGCTTGCGAAGTTGCGCCAGCGGCAATGCGTTGAGCACCCGCTCCTTCGGCACCCACGCCCGTCGCGCCGTGATCACCCCCAGCCGCATCTGCTCCAGTTGATCTGTGTGGTGTGCATCGGTGTTGATGCATAGAGTTGCCCCCGCGTCCAGTGCTTGCCGCGCGTGAACGTCCTTGAGATCGAGCCGCTGCCAGCTCGCATTGATCTCCAGCACCGTCCCCGTCCGCACGGCCGCCGCGATCACCGCCCCCATATCAAGCTGCATCGGCTCCCGCCGCCCCAGCAGCCGCCCCGTCGCGTGCCCCAGCATCGTCACGTACGGGTTCTCGATCGCCCGGATCACGCGCGCCGTCACCTTCTCGCGCGGCTGCGACTGCGCCGCGTGCACGCTCGCTACCACCACGTCGCACACCGCCAGAATCTCGTCGGGATAGTCCAGCGTCCCGTCCGCGTGGATGTCCACCTCCGTCCCCACCAGCACCGCGATCCCCTTGATTTTCTTTGCCGCCGCACGGATCGTCTCGATGTGCTGCTCCATCCGCTCGATCGTCAGCCCGTTGGCGATCGCGCTGCTCTTCGAGTGATCGGTGATGGCAATGTACTTGTACCCCCGCGCCTTCGCCGCCTCGGCCATCTCCTCGATCGTGCTCCGCCCGTCGCTCGCCCGCGTGTGCATGTGCAGGTCGCCGAGGATGTCTTCCTCCGCGATCAGCCCGGCCGCGCGCTTCCCCGCGTCCTTTTCGAACTCCCCCCGGTCCTCACGACACTCCGGCGGCACGCACGCCACCCCGAGTTCCTTGTAAATGTCCTCCTCGCGCTCGCCTGCCAGCGCCTTTTCCCCCTCGAACAGCCCCCACTCGTTCAGCTTCAGCTTCCGCTTCACCGCCCGCTCGCGCAGCCGGATGTTGTGCTCCTTCGACCCCGTGAAGTACTGCAGCGCCGCCCCGAACGACTCCCGCGGCACCACCCGCAGATCAACCTGCAACTGCGCCCCGCCCGGCAGCGGCACCACCACCGACCCCTTCGTTTCCCCCTTCGCCAGCACCTGCTGCACGTCGCCGAGCTGCGTGAACGCCTCCACCACCGCCGCCCCGTCCTTCGCCATGCACAGCAGGTCCACGTCCCCGATCGTCTCGCACCCCCGCCGCAGCGAGCCCGCGATCTCCACCTGTTTCACCCCGCGCAAGCTGCGCACCGCCTCCGCCAGCGCCTCCGCGATCGGCCGCGCCATCCCCAGCGGCGTCCGCCCGCGCGACTTCTCCAGAAACGCCAGCCCATCCGCGATCTTCTTCACGCTCTGCTCACCCAGCCCCGGCAGCGCCGCCATCTTCCCCGACGCGATCGCTGCGCGCAGGTCCTCGACGTTCTTCACACCCAGTTCCTTCCACACCAGCGCCACCTTCTTCGGCCCCATCCCCGGAATCGACAGCAGCGCCGGCAGCCCCTCCGGCACCTGCGCCAGCAGCTTCTGATGAATGCTCATCTGCCCCGTGCGGATGTACTCGTCGATCCGCTCCGCCTGCCCCTTCCCCACCCCGTCGATCTCCGTCAGCCGCCCCTGCTTCTGCATCTCCACGACGTCGCCCGCCAGGTCCTTCAGGCTCCGCGCCACCTTCCGATACGAGTTCACCCGAAACCGATCCTGACCCTGAATCTCCATCAGGTCGGCAATCTCCTCGAACAACGCCGACAACTCGCGGTTCATGGCGGTCCTCCATGCGCGCAGGCCAACATCCTCAGCACGCCGTTCGCCTCAGCATAACCGCCGAACCGGAAACGCGCCAGATGGCGCTCAGTTTCGGCCTGGCGCCACAACTCGGCGAAGCTGCTCCCCCCGCTTGCCCGCCGCCCGCGCCCCCCCTACGCTATTCCACATGGACCGCAACGCCCGCACCACCATCAACACCCTGCGCCGCCGCAAGAAAGAGGGCCGCCGCTTCTCCGTCATCACCTGCTACGACTACCCCACCGCCCGCATGCAGCAGGCCGCCGGCATCGACGCCATCCTCGTCGGCGACACCCTCGGCGAGGTCCTCCTCGGACACGACTCCAACCTCCGCGTCTCCATGGACTTCATCATCACCCTCACCGAGGCCGTCCGCCGCGGCGCCCCGCGCGCCTTCCTCATCGGCGACATGCCCTTCCTCTCCTATCAGGTGACCATCGAGGACGCCATCCGCAACGCCGCCCGCTTCGTCGTCGAGGCCGGCTGCGACAGCGTCAAGCTCGAAGTCGATCGCCGCCATCTCGATGTCGTCGCGGCGCTCACCCGCGCCAACATCCCCGTCATGCCCCACCTCGGCCTCCGCCCGCAGATGGTCGCCCAGACCGGCGGCTACCGCGCGGCCGGCCGCCAGGCCGATGAGGCGCTCGAACTCGTTCAGCTTGCCGTCGAATGCGAAACGCTCGGCGCCCACGCCCTGCTGCTCGAAGGCGTCCCCTCCGAAGTCGCCCGCGTCATCACCCAGCGCACGAGCGTCCCCGTCATCGGCATCGCCGCCGGGCCCCACACCGACGGCCAGGTCCTCGTCATGCACGATGTCATCGGCATCCGCGCCGGACACGCCCCCTCCAGCATCAAGGGCTACGACGACATCGAGGCCCGCATGACCGACGCCTTCCACCGCTACCACGAGGACATCATCGCCGGCCGCTTCCCCGACCCCGCTGACAACATCCACATGGCCGACGGCCAGCTCGAACAATTCACCCGCCGAATGCAGACGGTCTGAGCGCGGCTACGTGCTGTCCAGCCACGGAAGGGTACCCGCTCGCCGCAGTGCCGCCCGAAGCTGTTTGTCAAAGTCAATGCTGGTTTGTACCGCTCCTCCCAGCGCAAATATGGGAAGCATGCCAAGGAAAAGGAATAACAGCGCGCCAACCGGACCATTGGGGAGTTGGTCGGCAAAGTACACCATCGCCACCGTAAGCAGCGCGAAGATCGGGCCACAGCGATGAATCACAACCGCTGGTCCAATCAGTCTCCATTCCCGGCTGGACCAGTAGTACGGCAGGAGACATCCGTGCATCAGCATCAGCGAAAAGTATGCTAGCACCGCAAGCACCAGATACCACTCCTCCCGCACAGTCGGGTACCATACGCCAAGCACCAGGAGATGGACGCCCACGTCAACCAAACCGAAAAGCCGAACAAGTGTTCCGCTGCGCCGATCCCTCTGCTGTCCGTCAGGGCGTGTCACTCGCCACAGGCAGTACACGCGCAGCACCGACACCAACACCGGAAAGACGTGTGTGTGCGGGATCGCGCTGACGGGAAGTGCAACGACACTGGCGATCCATGCGATATGAAAAAGCAGCAGCGTCCGCCGCATCCACCGCAGCCACACCGCCGGCGCATCGTGAAACGGCCCGTTCACGCTGATTGCCACCGGCAGACCGCACTCCGGGCACTTTCGCTGCAGCCCGAGCCCCCGAATGTCGTACCCGCACCATCGGCACTTCCGGCCGTCGCCCGCAGCATTTCCTGTATCGCGATCACGTCCGCGTAATGCCATGCGCGCACCCGTAAACTCCGTCGAACATATCCGATCGACGCCAATTGTATCATCACGTTGTGAAACAGAAAAAGGAAATCGGCTGTGTCCGGGGCGGTTCGTCGCCCCAAACCGGCTTGTCAAATCGCCAGCCCCTGCATCGCTACACCGCCCACGCCACCGCGCATGGTTGATCGGCGCTCGCCTCGATGCCGTCGATATCTCTTCCACGCGCCGCCCCCACCCCTCCTCCGCCACGGCCGCCGCGCGCTCCGCCCGCTGCGCCGGCGAATCCTCCGCCATCGCCCGCTCGCACGCCGCCACAAACTCCTGCGCTGTCCCCGCCGTCACCACTTGCGGCGCATACCGCGCCGCCTCCGGAAGCGGCGTCGACACCACCGCCCGACCCGCCGCCAGATACTCACGCAGCTTGATCGGGTTCACGTTTCGCGTCAGCTCGTTCACCACGAACGGGATCATCGCCACGTCAAACGCCCGGCAATACTCCGGCAGCGCCGCATACTCCCGCCGCCCGATCAGATGCACGTTCGCGCACGCGCGCAGCGCCCCCACGTCTCGCTGCACCTCCCCCAGCAGCACGAACGACCACCCCGGCCGCAGCCGCGCCGCCGCCGCCACCAGCTCCGCGTCCAGCCAGTCGTGAATCAGCCCGAAAAACCCGACGATCGGCCGCCCCAGCCCCGCCACGTCCGCCGGCACCGGCCCCTCGCGCAGTGCCGCCCCGAAATGCGCATCGTCCACCCCGTGCCGCACGAGATGCACGCACGGATGCACTCCGCGCCGCGCCTCGTACAACGCCCGCGACGTCGCCAGCACCACGTCGCTCCGTGCCATCATCTCCCGTTCGAGCTGCCGCGTCAGCGCCGCGTCATACCCCTCGAACGCGCTGAACTCGTCGACGCAGCAGTAGACGCGGCGCTCCTCGCCGAACCGACCGGCCAGCCACGCCACGTCCGGCGCGAAACTCCAGAGCTGCACCGGCCGCGACTCCCACCCGCGCATTGCCCGCCGAATCTGCCGCACGACCAGCGCTCGGTTCACCGCCCGCGCCGCCCGCGACCCCGGCAGCGGCAACACCAGCGGCGTCAGCGTCGTGATCCCCGGATGCGCCTCGCGCGTCCCGCCCGCCACCGACCCCAGCGTCCGCAGCGCATGCCGCACGTCACGCCGGCTCAGCCTCGGCACCCGCGATCCGTGATGATTCACCCACAGCACCCGATTCTCGCGTGCCAGCGCGCGCATGATGTGGTGCTTGCCCGTCGGGTCCGCCCCCCACCCGCTCGCCACGCAGATGATATTCCGCCCGCGTATCACGTCCCCTCCCCCGCCTCAACCACCTCGCGCATCACATCATCCGCGTTCGCGCGAACTTCGGCCATTGCCTGCATCGCACCGCGCGCGACCCGCGCCCGAACTCCTCGCGCCGCGCCCGCCGCGGCGCGCGACTCCTCCCCGCCATCGCCAATTAGCAGCCGCTCCAGCGCCGCCAGCTTCTCTTCCCACGCGAAATGCGCCGCGACAAACTCGCGCGCGGCCGCCCCCTCGCGCTCCGCCACCCCCGCGCCGCATAAGTACTCGACCACCGCCTCCACCTGCTCGCGCGCCGTCGCCGCGATCCGCAGCCCCGCCCGCGACCCCCCCGCGATCCCCTCCCCCGCCCCCGGCGT
>CAZNDQ010000156.1:0-8543 GCA_964571825.1 uncultured Planctomycetales bacterium
GCACGGCGCGGACGTCCTCACCGACGGAAGGTGAGGCGCCGGCGCGTGCGAGAGGTGACGCGATGAAAGTGCGAAGCAGCGTCCGTCGGATTTGTGAGAACTGCAAGATCATTCGCCGCCGTGGGGTGGTCCGCGTGATCTGCACGAACCCCCGCCACAAGCAGCGGCAGGGCTGAGCGGGCGGAGTGCGAATGGCTGTCAGCCCCAGGCTGCAGATGTAAAGGAGTGGCAACGTGCCGCGTATCGCAGGCGTGGACATACCGAACGACAAGCGGATCGTGATCTCGCTGCAGTACATCTACGGGATCGGGGAGCATTTCGCCGCCCAGATCCTGAAAGAGGCGGGCATTTCCGAGGGCACCAAGGCCAAGGATCTGACCGAGGACGAGGTCAGCCGGATCGCGGGCATCATCGACCGCAACCACGTGGTCGAGGGGCAGCTTCGGCGGCAGATCCAGCAGAACATCGCGCGTCTTCGCGACATCGGCTGCTACCGCGGGCTGCGGCATCGCCGCGGGCTGCCGGTGCGCGGGCAGCGGACGCGCTCGAACGCGCGGACGCGCAAGGGCCCGAAGAAGACAGTGGCGGGGAAGAAGGGCGTGAAGGAACTGCGCTAAGCGGGCGCCGGGACAACGGGCCGGCGCGACGGGCGCCGGCCGCGACAGTGGAAGGAGCTGGCTTTGGCCAAGACCGGGAAAAAGAAAATCCGACGCGGCGTGACGCGCGCGATCGCCTACGTCAAGGCTTCGTTCAACAACACGCTGATCACGATCACGGACCTCAACGGCGAGACGATCTGCTGGGCGTCGGCGGGCGCGGTGGGCTTCAAGGGCACGCGCAAGAGCACGCCGTTTGCGGCGCAGCGTGCGGCGGAGAAGGCGGCGGTGGCGGCGGTCAAGGCGGGCGTGGTCGAGGTGGACATCCGCGTCAAGGGCCCGGGCAGCGGCCGCGAGTCGGCGATCACGGCGATGCAGGCGGCCGGCCTGCGCGTGCAGAGCATCGAGGACATCACGCCGCTGCCGCATAACGGCTGCCGCCCGGCCAAGCGGCGCCGCGTCTGACGGAAGAGCGCCGCCGCCGGTGGGCTGCCCGTCCGGCGGGGGCGACGCACGAGACGCCGAGGGCGGGTGCGCGGCGCGGGCGCACGCGGCGGACGAGTCGGGGCAGTTGAGGCGCGGCCGCGACGACGAGGCGGGTCGCAGCGGGCGTGCCGGGCGTACGCGGGATTCGGACAAATTCGTTTTCGGGAGATTGGGTCACAATGCGCATTCGATGGCGTGGATTGGAACTGCCGTCCCAGGTGATCAAAGATGAAGCGGTCGGTACGCCCACGTACGGGAGATTCATCATCGAACCGTTCGAGCGCGGCTTCGGCACGACCGTGGGCAACAGCCTGCGGCGGGTGCTGCTCTCGAGCCTGGAGGGCGCGGCCGTCACGCACGTCAAGATCCATGGCGCCGATCACGAGTTCGCCTCGCTCAATGGCGTGCTCGAAGACGTAACCGACATCATTCTCAACATCAAACGCATCGTGGTTCGGCTGGCGGGCGACGGTCCGCGCACGATCCGCATCAAGACGGGCAAGCGCGGCGAGATCAAGGCCGGCATGCTCGAAGGCGACCCGGCGGTCGAGGTCGTCAACAAGGACCTGCTGCTGGCGACGCTGACGGACGACGTCAAGTTCGAGATGGAGCTGACAGTCGGCAGCGGGCGTGGCTACGTCACGGCCGAGGAGAACGTCGAGGGCGAGCGTGAGATCGGCGTGATCCCCGTGGACTCGATCTTCACGCCGGTGACGCGCGTCCGTTATCGCACGGAGGATACGCGCGTCGGGCAGCGCGTGAACTACGACCGGCTGGTGCTGGAAATCTGGACCAACGGCACGATTCAGCCCGAGGACGCGCTGGTCGAGGCGGCCAAGATCCTGCGCAAGCACCTCAATCCGTTCATCCAGTACAACGACGTCGGCGCGCACATGGCCGAGCGCTTTGCGCCGCCGCCGCCGCCCGAGCGTCAGATCGACGACGCGCTGCACGAGAAGCTGACGCAGTCGATCGCCGAACTGGACCTGAGCGTCCGCGCCAGCAACTGCCTGGAATCGGCGCGGATCAACACCGTCGGCGAGCTGGTCAACCTCACCGAGAGCGACCTGCTCAAGGTGCGCAGCTTCGGCAAGACGTCGCTGCGCGAAGTCAAGCGCAAGCTGCAGGACCTCGGGCTGACGCTGGGCATGGACATTCCGGAGTTCAAGAAGGCGATTCACCCCTCGGCCGAGGACCCGGACGCGGCGCTGAGCCTTTCCTCCGGCGACGGGGGTATGTAGGCGTATTGCGGCAGGCGCGCGGCGCCCGGCCGACGAGGAAGGACGAGCAGTCATGAGGCACCTGGTACATCATCGCAAGCTGACACGCACCTCCGAGCACCGCTTGTCCATGCGGCGCAATCTCGCGCAGAGCCTCTTCGAGCACGGGCAGATCCGCACGACACTGCCCAAGGCGAAGGACGTCCGCCCGTTCGTCGAGCGGCTGATCACGCTGGCGAAGAAGGCCGGCGGCGGCAATCTCATCGCCCGCCGTCAGCTTGTCCGGCTGATGAACGACCGCGCGATCATCCCCGCCGAGCACCGCGCCGGCTACGACGTGATGTCTGACGCGCAGCGCTCGCGGGTTTTGCGGGCGCGATCCGGCGCGCGGCACCGCACGGGCGCGGCGCGCGGCGGGCTCGACTTCACCGCCGAGAGCGTCGTCCACCGCCTCGTGAACACGATCGCGCCGCGCTACGCCGATCGGCCGGGCGGCTACACGCGGATCATCAAGCTGCCGCGCACGCGCATCGGCGACAACGGCGCACAGGCGATCCTGCAGCTCCTCGGCGAGGAGGAGACGCCCGGTTCCGTCACCAAGCCGCGCAAGACCAGCCGCCGCAAGAAGGTCGAGGCCCGCTACGCCTTCGCCACGCGCGCCGCGCGCAGCCGCGGCACGCGGGCCGCCGGCAAGAGCCAATCCGGCGGGCGCGACGAAAGCGCTGCGGAGCCGCCGGCAGAACCGTCCGACAGCACCACGGGCGAATCGGCCTAGCGCGCGCCGGCCGCGCATCCGCCTCGCACCTCCGGGGTCGATCATGAGCCAGCCGACCGATTGCGTCTTCTGCAAGATTGTCGCGGGACTGATTCCCTGCACCCGCCTCTTCGAAACCGAGCACGTGCTGTCATTCCTCGACATCGGCCCGCTGGCCGACGGCCACGCGCTGCTGGTTCCGCGCACGCACCTGGAGCGGCTCGACGAGTGCGCGTCAGACCTCGCGGCTGAGATCGGGCGGCAACTGCCGCGCCTGGCCCGGGCCGTGGTTCGGGCGGTCGGCGCAGAGGGTTATAACGTGCTGCAAAACAACGGGCGCGTGGCCGGACAGGTCGTGCCGCACCTGCATTTTCACGTGATTCCGCGGCGCAGCGGCGACGGACTCGGGTATCGTTGGAACCCCGGCACCTACGCACCCGGCCGGGCGGACGAGTTGGCGGCCCAGATTCGGGCGGCGCTGCCCTGATGGCCCTCTGCGGCCGGCGCGTTCCTGCTAACCTACCATATTCCATGAGTTTGCGTTCCAGGCCCTGATCTGCTAGCTTTTTCCGCCTGTTGTTGCCGGGGAGTCCTGTATTGGCTGAAAACGTCCTGATGTCGGTGCTGGGTCACGCCTGGCTCGGGCTTTATGTCCTGATCCTGTCCGTGCTGGCGGTCTACGGCGGGCATCGCTACTACCTCATCTGGCTCTACTTCCGGCACCGCCGCCGCAACGAGCCGACGGCCTGCTTCCTCGAACCGCCGCACGTCACCGTTCAGCTCCCGATGTACAACGAGCGAAACGTCGCGCGGCGGATCATCGAGGCCGCGGCCGCTCTCGATTACCCGCGGCACCGCCTTGAAATCCAGGTCCTCGACGACTCGACCGACTACACCACGTCGATCGCGCGCGAGGCCGTGGACCGTCTCGCCGCGCAGGGACTCGACATCGTCCTGCTGCACCGCACCAACCGGCAGGGCTTCAAGGCGGGGGCGCTGGCCGAGGCCACGGCCGTCGCCAAGGGCGAGTTCCTCTGCATCTTCGACGCCGACTTTGTCCCGCCGCGCGACGTGCTGCGGCGGATGGTGGATCACTTTGCCGACCCGCAGGTCGGCGCCGTGCAGGCGCGCTGGGAACACATCAACCGCGAGCAGTCGATGCTGACGCGCATTCAGGCGATCCTGCTCGACGGGCATTTCTGGGTCGAACATTCGGCGCGGAACAGCTCCGGGCGGTTCATGTCCTTCAACGGCACGGCCGGCATGTGGCGCAAGAGCTGCATCGACGATGCCGGCGGCTGGCAGCACGACACGCTGATCGAGGACAAGGACCTCTCCTTCCGCGCGCAGCTCCGCGGCTGGAGGATGGTCTATCGCCCCGACATCAGCGTTCCGGCGGAGCTGCCGCCGGAGATCACGGCCTTCAAGGCCCAGCAGCACCGCTGGACCAAGGGCGGAGTGCAGACGCTGCGCAAGCTGTTTCGGCCGGTGATGACGGCCGACATTCCGCTCAAGGTGAAGATCGAGGCGTTTTTTCATCTGACGCACTGCGTTGTCTATCTGCCCGTGGTGCTGCTGACGCTGATGATCTTCCCCTCGATCCTGCTGCGGCGGAGCATGATGAACCTGCCCGCGACGCTGCAGGCGTTCGTTGACCTGTCGATCTTCGCCTTCGCCTCGGTGTCGGCGCTGGCCTATTACGCCGTCGGGCAGCGCATCAGCGGCCGCTCCTGGTGGCAGTGCCTGATTCACCTGCCGTTCCTCATCTGCGTCGGGCTGGGGATCGCGCTGCACAACGCGCGGGCGGTGCTGGCGGGGATGCGGCGCGAGACGGGCGAGTTCATCCGTACGCCGAAGTACGCCGTCGACAACAACGGCAACCGGAGGCGGCATCTGGCGCGCTCGGCGGCGGCCCAGCGTCCCCGCGGCAGCCGCCAGGCGTGGGTCGAACTCGGCGTCGGCGCGTATTTCATGCTCTGCACGATCGTCGCGCTGCTCGACCGCAGTCTGCACGGGACGGTGCCGTTCCTGGCGCTGTTCATGGTCGGCTACCTCTACGTCGGCTTTCAGACGTGGCTCAGCACGCGCCGGGCGGGTGGGGCGGCTCGTCCGCCGCGCCGCGCCGGCGGTCGCCGCGAGGCCCCTGCACCGATCGACGCCATCCCCGAACTGGCAACCAGCGCCGTGCGGTAGAATGCACGCGTGATACGTATGTTGTGTCGGTGGACGACCGGTGTGCTCTTGTTTGCGGCGATCGGTGTCACGCGCGCCGGCGCCGACGAACCTGCTTCCGACGTCAAATCTGATGAAGTGGTGGTGCTTTTCCCGGCGTACGCCGCTTCCGTCGACGACGGCGCCGCCTGGGAAGCCATCGTTCGCGGCTGGATCTACGAGCCAGGCGTTCGCAATGAGGAGGCTGTGCGACTGCTGCGCGCGGCCCTCGATCTGCCGCAGACAAATACCGAACCGGATCGCCCGAGCCTGTTTCAACGGCGCGCGGCGCTGTTCCTCGTGGACAACGAGCGCGGTAAACGCATCGTCGTGCACATCGCGGGCCGGGATTACACACTCGAGCCGTCGGCGGCGGACGGGCACTTTTCGGGTCGCGTCCGCCTGTCGGTGGAGCAGGTTGCCGAGTTGCGGCAGGCTTTCGGCGCGATGCCGGCCCGAGTCGCAGTGCAGCTTCCGCGCCGCGACAAGCGCGAGTTTTTCGGCGAGCTGTTTATCCTCGACCCCGCGGGGGTCAGCGTGATCAGCGACATGGACGACACGATCCGCGTCTCACACGTGCGGAACAAGGCGAGGTTGCTCGCCGGAACGTTCCTTCACGAGTACGAGGCGGTGCCCGGCATGGCGGAACTCTATTCCCGCTGGGCGGAGACGCCCGGAGTTTCGTTTCACTTTGTCTCGTCGAGCCCGTGGCAGCTCTTTCCGCCGCTGGAGGAGTTCCGCCGCGCCGCGGGCTTTCCCGCGGGCACGTATCACCTGCGCAGCTTCCGCTGGAAGGACGAGCGATTGTTCGATCTGTTCGCTTCGCCGCGCGGGCACAAACGCGAGGCAATCGGCGCGATCCTCGCCGCGTCGCCGGAGCGGAACCTCGTCCTCGTCGGCGACTCGGGCGAGCAGGATCCGGAGATCTACGGCGAGATCGCGCGCGAGCACCCGGATCGCGTGCAACGTATCTTCATCCGCGACGTGACCGACGAGGAGGCGGCAGCGCCGCGCTATCAGCAGGCATTCCGCGACCTGCCGCGCGAGACGTGGGGCATCTTCCGCGACCCCGCCGAGATTGACTGGAACCCGCCGCGGGAGTGAGCGGCCGGGGGCTTCACCGACGCCGAGCGTACCGCGACCACGCGATCCAGACGCAGGCGACCGCGACCAGCGTCGCGGCGCTCAGCCGCAAACCGAGATAGAAGCTGCGCGGGCGGTAGATGAACTCGACGCGGTGGGCTCCGGGCGCGAGGGCGACGGCGCGGACGAGCCCATACGCCCGGAGAATCTCGGCAGGCTCACCGTCGACGCGGCAGCGCCAGCCGGGGTAGTGCATGTCGGCCAGGACGAGGATTGCGCGGCGCGGTGTCTCCACGTCGGCCGTCACACGCGACGCCCGGTACTCCAGGACGCTGACGCGGGCCGCTTCCGGCGGTGCCGCGGTTGGTGCTTCGGCGAGTGGGAATTGCGGCTCGTGCTCGAGGATCACCGTCTGCGCCGGGTCGAACTGCACGTCGTTTACGGCGGCGCGTGCGGTGTCGGGATCGGGGGCGACGCGATACGCCTCGACCAGTCGCAGGCGCGGCAGCACGCGTCGGTTCTCGTAGATGATCAGCTCCCCCACTCGCGTCCGCTCGACGAGATCGGCGTGTTGCGGCAGCGGCAGGCGTGACTGAATGTACTTGACGTTCGACAGCGCCAGCTTGCCCAGCGTCATCGCCGGCGGGCGGATGTCGAACCGCGTAAGCTGCTCGAGCCCAACCGACTGGTTTGCCGCGAGCATGTCAATTTCGTACAGCGCGCCGTAGTTGTACGTGAGTTCTTCCGGGCGAGTCGCCTCCGGCGGGTTCGTCGCGACGGGCAGGACGCGGAAGCGGTCAGGGTCGGCGCGGTAGAACGCGGCCGTCGCCGGCGGGTCGCGGTAAAACGCCGGTGACTCGTAGCGGTGAATCGTCCCCGATGCCCGCCACAGGTCCAGCGCGAGCAGCAGCACGAGGGCGACGGTGATCGCGCGCGCGCCGGCAGCGCGCCGCGACAGCAGCCACCACCCGGCACACGCGGCACACACCAGCGCCGAAACAAGAGCCGATATACCGGCGCGACGCGCGGCCGTGCGCACGATCCCGGCGAAGCGCGCCGGTGCGATCGACCGCGCGTGGTTGACGCGGTTCTGCAGCCACAGGTCGGTCAGAGAGTCATACGCGCGGAGAGCGGGGGGGGGATGTGCGGACGGCGCCGCTGCTCCCGCAGCACTTGCCCCGGCCGAATCACCCGTCTCGCTGCCCGCGCTGCGCAGCGCGACGCCGGCGACGGCCAGCAGGATCGCCAGGGCACCGAACAGCCATGCACCGGCCGGTATGGCGCGGCGCGCGGCGCCGGCGCTGCGCAGCGCCGCTTCCGCGCCGAAACCTGCGATGAGGCCGCCGGCCAGCCCTGCGCACAGCATCCAGCGCACGGGCGCGCGGAAGAGGTTGAAGCCCGGCACGTGCTGCAACACGTGATAGAGCCCGCAGAAGTGCCCGAGCGCGAGCACGATGGAAACCAGCAGCATCACCTTGATGCCGCGGGGGGCCCCGGCCGCGCGTCGCAGGCCGACCGTGACCAGTCCGAGCGATATCAGCCCGGCGAAGAGTCGCTGCTCATGGAAATAGTCAGCCCCGACGTAGTGCAGTTCGTTACCGAAAAGGTCCGGTACGAGAAGTTGAAGCAGATACTGCGGCGCGAGCGAGTAGCTGGTGAGGAACTCGTACGACAACTCGCCCGCGCGGTCCGTGTGCCGCAGAAAGTCGAGGATATAGAGAAGCTGCGGAGCGCCGACGCCGACGCCGACGGCGTAGAGCAGGAGCATCGCGGCGGCCGCGCGGCCAAAGCGGCGCCGCCCGGTCGCGGCGTCAGGCGGCGGCAGCGCCATGATCATCAGCGACAGCAGCCCGGTGTAGAAGGTCATCTGCGGGTGCGCGCCGAGGAGCGACCCGCCGAGCACGAGCCCCGCGGCGAGGGCCCAGCGGAAGTCGCCCGTGCGCGTCGCGCGCCACTGCCAGGCGAGAATCAGCGGCGCCCAGGCGATCGTCGTCACCAGCGGCAGGTTGACCGTCTGCGCGACGAACGCCCCGCCGAAGACGAACGACATCGCTGCCACCAGCCGCCCGACGAGCCCGAGACCCAGTTCGCGGCCGAGCGTGAGCGTTCCGAGCAGCGCTGCGACGTAGTGCAGCACACTGTACAACGCATACGCCCGCTCCGGCGGCAGCGGCAAATTGAAGATCAGCGCCG
>CAZNDQ010000157.1:0-8536 GCA_964571825.1 uncultured Planctomycetales bacterium
CTCCGGGACGAACTCCGGGCGCTGCGGAAGAGAAGGCTGCGTAGAAGGCGTCGAAATCCAGCGGCAACTGCTCGGGCAGGCGGCCCGTGCGGTCGCCGGCTTCGTACGTGGGGTGGGGTTTGGTGCGGATGAGGCGTTCGACGACGAGGTTGCCGGCGGCGTCCTTGCGCCCGACCGCCTCGCAGTAGAGGATCATGTCCACCAGACCGAGCACGACGCCGCGCGCCCGATCGGGCAAACTGGGCTGCGTTTTCGTGTACTCGCCGGTGCGCGTCTCGACCGTCTTGTCCTGCGCGTGCGAGATCAGCACCAAGCCGTACGGCAGTGACGCCAGGCGCGTCAGCACGCGGTGCCACTCGTTTTTCACGAGCGCCCAGCCCTTGCCATGCGCCATGTCGCCTTCGTATTCGATGCTGTTCTTGCCGCAGACGTGGTCCGAGCAGTACTTGAAGGCGTTATCGACCGTGTCAATGACGATCGTCTTGAAACGATGGTTGCCGGCGGCGACCAGCTTGCAGGCGGCCAGGAAGTCCTCCCAGGTGTAGGTCGGAATCTTGAACACCTCGAGCTGGTTCAGCCCGGGCTCGCACTCGAAGAACAGCGCCTCGGGAAAGCGACTCGCGAACGTGCTCTTGCCGATCTTCGGCGGGCCATAGGCGAGGATCGTCTGCTGCGACAGATCCGCAGCGGGTTTGGTGCGATCGGTTGGTAATGCGACAGGCATCGGGTGCTCCTTCAGAACGTGGTCTCGGCATCGCTCGCGGCGCCGACCGCGAGCTCCTCGTGCGGCGGGGCGATTTCGAACAGGTTGTCGCGCACGTTCGGGTTGAAGTTCGACTGGCAGTACGGCAGGTACTCACAGGGCCGGTCGTAGGCGAAGCAGTTCGACGTGTTCAGCAGCCACTTTCCGCGGCGCCGCGCGTCGAGATACTGCTGCGTGATCTCCCAGACCTCCTCCTGCAACATCGCCAGGCGATCTTCGGAGAGATAGATGCGCTCGCGATGGAACGCCTCGGGCTTGGCGTACCACTCGGCCAGGCGGGCCTGGAATTCCTCGTCGCTTTCGGGGAGTTGGCGCTGCGCCGTGGATCGGCCGCTCTTGTTCTTGGCGGCCAACTCGGCGCGGCGGGCCTCGTACTCTTCCTGCGACTCGCCCTCGCGCTGCTTCAGGCGCGTCTTCAGCAGGATGTTGTAGAGGACGCCGACGATCGGATAGCCGACCTGGCGCAGGTAGTAGCTGTAGAGCGCGATCTGCGTATCGGTCCACAGCTTGTCCAGGTAGTTGGCGTCGATCGAGCCGGCGGTCTTGTGCTCGAGCAGATACAACTCGCCGTCGAGCCGAACGATGCCATCGGCTTTGCCGGACATGACGAACGTCTGGCTCGGCCGGCCGGTGTCGGGATTGCGAATCTCGCCGTGGAAGACCTTCTCGATCTCAACGATCTCAAAGTTTTCAGCCGGGTAGCGCGCCGCATAGCCGACCAGCATGGCCCGTGCCCGGTGCCAGCGATCCTTCTGCACCGCGTCGGAGCCGCGCAACGGGAATTGCGCGTCGATGAAATCCAGCACCTTCCACAGTCGGTTGGCGTCACCCGAGAGGCGATACCATCGCTCCAGCCCGCCGTGGATGACGCTGCCGAACGACAGGTTCTCGGGCTTCTCGCGCGGCTGAAGGTGATCAACGTAGCGATGCTTGTACTTGCGCGGGCAGTTCCGGAACGTGTTCAGGGCCGAGTAGGTGAGCACGGCCTTTGTGCAGCGCGGCTCCACGGCGCCCGCATCCGCAGGGTAGATATCCCGCGTGTAGTCGCCCTGGCCCAGCCGTACGAGCGGAATGGGCTCGTCGAAGGTGCGCAGTTCAGGAAAGTTCGCCGGTGAGTCGCTCACGCCGCTTTACCCTCCACGGTCGCGGGCGGCGCCGGCTCGGCACGGCGGACGCTGAAACCGTCGCCGCCGAACTCGTGCAGCAGCAGGCTGGTGAAGACGCGCACGACCGCGGCGCCGACCTCGGTGGTCGCATCGACTACGATCGCATTGCGCGGTTCATCGACGTGGTACCTGGCTTCCAGCCGCACGCGTGCCTGGCCGAACAGGCCTTCGACCGCGAAGAGCGCCAGGTGCAGCGACATCTCCGCTTCGTCGATCGGAACCGATCGTTCGAGCTCGAAGCGGTACACCGGGGTCATTCGCCACTCTCCGTGGGGTCGAGGCCACGCGGCCTCCGTTCGTTACGTACGCCGTTCTGCGCCGACGTGTCCGCCGAGATGCCGAGTCGCGCGTCGGCGAATGTCTGGCGGATGCGTGCCATTGCGCCGTCGAACTGGCGCCGGGAGAGGCCCAGTTCGCGTTTGATCGCGGCGTCACTCTGGTCCGGCAGGCGCGTGCAGATGTCGCGGAGCAACGGCGGAAGGGCGGAGATGACGCGCGCGACGGCTGCGATCACTTCCTGGCGGGTGATTTCGTCGTCAGGGCTTTCGTCATCGCGGCCACGCACGCATTCGGCGCTGAGGGCTTCACGGAGCGTGGTGTTCACGCCGCCGGTGACGACGCGCGAGCCCTCGAGTGACACGGCGTCCCGGGCCGGAGCGCGCTTCTGGCGCCGCCGCTCGCGCAGCAGTGATGCGAAGCACGAGTCGATGACGCGCGCGACGAACGTGCTGTAGCAGGAGCGCTTGCGATCGAAGAGGTGGAAACGGCTGAGCAGGTGCCGCCGCATTTCCTGGGCGAAATCGTCCTCGTCAGACCGGCACATATCTGTGCGGCGGGCAAGCTGGCGAGCCTTGTGCTTGATGACTTCTTCGGCGTATGGTGTGAAAACGGCGCTGCGGGCGGGTGCGCGACCCATCGAGGCCTCCGGCGGCCGGAGGCAGGCACCCGAGTACGATCAGAATCCGATGCGCGCGGAATCGCTGTGCTGCGGCACGCGCCGCATTTCGCCGGCACAGGCGCGACTGGTGACCGCCGGGTTATGGCCTTTGTGGCCGCCGGAGAACCCGGCCGGCGTCGCAGCCGTGAGGCTTGCGCGTCGTTGCGACCCGCAAGGGTCAGCGGCGCAAACTATTGCTGCACTGAGGTTTGTGCGCGGATGATCGGCTGTCCGTGTTTGTCGCGGTCGTGCGACGCGACAGCGCGAACAACCGAATCGCTATCGTCGGCATTGAGCACGGCGGCGGCGCCACCTGCACGAGCGAGCGCCCGATGAACCTGGTCCTTTGTAACTTCGCGCCCCGTTTCGGCGCTCAGGAACGCGGCGGCCTCGCGGACGGAACCGCATTGGCGGTAGGCCGCAAGATAGATGTCGTCGTTGAGCTGTGTCTTCATTTCGGCTTTCACCTGCTGTCGGATCATCTGTTTGAGAACCTCCTGGCTCAGGTTTGGGACTATCGGCGCCGACACCAATGCGTCGGCGTCGTGGATCGCTGAGGCAACCTCCAACGATTCGATTTCGATGTGCCCATCGCCGAGCGCCGCGATGTGCGACAGGACGAGCACCGGGGGCGCTGTTCGCCAGAACTCGCTCGGCGGGCGCTTGAGCGCGACGAACACGATCGGTTTTCGACCTCGGACAAGTACGCCCCGAACCGTTTCGCCGTCGCTCCAATGCAGACCGCGCGCGAAAAAAGCGTCGCGAGATCTGCCGTTCCACTGCGTGCGCCCGAGTCTCCAGAGGCGATTCGGAACGAGCTCCGCGCATTTCCCGGTCAGCGCGAGCGTGCTGGCCAGCGCGGTCACCAGACGCGGGTGGTCGACGGACCATTGTTTGAGTGCTGCCGACGGAACGTCGGCCCGCATGACGGCAGGGCACGGAATCACAAAGCGCATGCAGCCCTCCGGCCCGTCGATAGCCAGAACTTCCTCGATATGCTCGCCACATTCCGGACAAATGACGCGACCCGCGTCCGCCGCCGGGCGCAGCATGCCGAGTTCGACCAATCGCTGGTGGACGCCCACCGGCCAGCTCGCGACAACGTGTGCTGAAACGAGCGAGTCGGGAGCGTCCACCAGCGGCCATAGCACCTCCAGCGGATCAGTCACAGGAGGATCTCCCAGGCCCTGACCAGCCGCTCGCCGACCACCCGCACGTCATCAGGCTTGCTCTTGAGGTCACAACCGTTTGGACAGTTCACGTTGAAAGTCATCGTCCGGGCCTTGCGTCGGCCATCGCTCATGAACTGGAGTTGAATCCCGACCTGGCTCACCGTTACCTGCGACCGGTCCAGGTTGTACGCGGAGATCAAGCTCCCAAGCGCTGCCAACACATCCACGCGGCTCGCGCCCTCCGTGAACTTCGGCTCGAGGTACTCGACCGCGGGCACGTAGACCTTCGGGACCAGGCGGATACGCCGCAGAAACACCGCCGCGACACGATCTTCGGGCTGGGTCGTAAAGGCGAACGCCGGATCGAGCAGGTGGTCGAGTCGGTACGTTGCCCGCACAGGCTCCTCGTCATCGACCTCGATCCCGATCACTGCCCGGCAGAAAGCCTTGCGGAGCGGCATCTGCACTTTCTTGCCGCCGCGGGCGATGATCTCCACGGCGCCCTCGGAAGGCATGCACACGAACACGTTCGTGAACGTGTAGCTCTCCTCGCGCGGCGTCAGGTTGCCCTCCGCATCGAACGTGAGCAGTTTGTCGGGCCAGTCGGGCAGGTAGGCGAAGAAGAACTCCGCGCCGCCCGGACGCTGATAGTGATGCACCCGGCACTGCTCCCCGCGCAGCTCCTTCCTCCAGTAGTAGGACCGCAGCTCTTCCTCCAGCGCTTTGATCCGCTCGGCCGTGACCGATAGCGGCTCTTTCGGCAGACTGTTCCAGCGGTTGGAGAACTGGCCGCTGCGCAGCGCTTCAGCGCGCGCGAAGATCGCGGCCTGATCGAAGGCATCGCGGGCTTCGAGGTAGGCCCACAGCGCCTTATCCGCCGGGCAACACTGCTCGTGAAGCCTCGCGAGTTTGTCCGGGCACCGCCACTGCATCTCTTCCATGAGCACACGCTGGCCGCGAGGATCAGCGAGCTCGTTGACGTCCAAAAGGACGACCTGGTAATGCCGTCGGGCGTCATGCATCGACTCCCACGCGGCAATGATGGGTTCGACGTCATGCTTGCGCAGCGTCTCCCATGCAAGGGCCTGCATCGCCGGTTGGTCAGCGAAGAACCGGCGCAGCAGCGCCTTGTCGTGAAGCTTGAACTGCTTCCTCAGATCGAACGGCTTGGCCATGTGGCCTCCTCATTGTGCGTACCCGTTCACTGAACGGTAAACGCAGTGGTGAAACAAAAACGCCGCTCACGCGAACAGCGTCGGCTCCTTCTTGCGGAGCAGTAGGCTCATCCCTTCGAGCCGGATGCGCATCGCGTCCGGAGAGACCTCGAACTTCTGCGCCAGCGGCCGGGCGACATGCTCCAGCAGCATGTTGTCGATGGCGTCGTCGCCGGCCTTGAATCCGCCTCGGCGCAGCACTTCCGCTGTCAGGATTTCCCGCTGCCGAGTTCGTAGATCGTCGAGATAGATGGGGTCCATGCTGCCGTGCGTCTCGTGCCACAACCGTTTCACCATCTCACGCGGCATCAATATGCAGCCCGCGAGCCGGTTGGCCTGATACTCCTTCGGGTCGCTCGCGCGCGAGCGAAGCACATGGTCGGGCTGGGTGGCGCCGCCGGCCAGCAGCGACGGCTGGTTTGCCTGCCGCAGATACAGATGGCGGTGCAGTCGCCAATGCGACAACTCGTGCGCCAATGTGAACCGGTAGCGCCCGCGCATCGCCGGGAATTCTTCGGGAACCAGGCTCGCATCCACCTCGATGCGTCTGTCGTTGAAGAAGATCGCGGCCAACACGTCACCCTCCGGGTATTTCGCCCGCAAGTCCCGGAACTCGACCACCAGTTTGAAATGCTCTTCGACAATGTCGTCGATCGGGACCGGAGGCGCCGTCACCTGGCCGTGGGCGTTTCCGTACTCGGCAAGCACGAGCGCGGCTTCATTCTCGAAGTCATCTGGGCTCAGAAACGACACGCCCGACTTCGGCTTGCTGAATCGCCTGGCCATCTTTCACTTCCTCTGCCGCTTCATTTGTTCTGCATTCTCGCGCAACTGCCGCAACTGATCGGCGTTGAGGCCCCGTACGGCGCGCAGCAGGTCGGGGACTTCGGTTGGTTCTTCGTGGATGATCGGCGGCAGGTCCTCCGTCAAACGCCCAGCCAAGGCCGTCCAGTGGTCCACATTCTCCTCGAGCAGCTCGGCCATGCGCTTCACACGGTCCGCCGTCGGCGGGTCCACGTTCATCTGCTCGACCTGCGACAGGTACGTGGGGCTGACGCCAACTAGTCGGGCGAACTTGCGCAGGCTGAATCCCTTCTCCATGCGTTTCTCACGCAGCACTTGTCCGAATCGCTTCAGGGGCTTCTTGCTCATGACAGTTCGCCCCTGAATGCACGGTCGAGAATAGCTGGGAGCAGCGCATCAAGCTCCTTGGCGGCCGCCTCGCGTGTGACCCGCATCGAGCACACCCGCTGTTGCAGCCGGCAGAACCGTAGTTGCTGTTCATACCGTGGAACCGGAACTTCAATCTCGGCCAGTTTCTCAAGGCCCAGCGTTCGGTTACGGCCGGCGCCACCGGGTGACGCCTCTCCGATCTTTTCCAGACCCTCAGGTGTAAGAAAGTAGAAGCAGAGAAACTCGGCAGCCGCCACGCCTGCTTGCGGCACACACGTGACGAAGCGATGAGAGCCGACCCGACCTTGGTCCTCGGGCTGCGCAACGGCGATCGCGCCTTCCCAGGCGAACACGTTGTTGAAAACTAGGTCGCCGGGCTCGATGCGATACAGCTTCTTCGTTCCAACGGCGAGATAATCGAGCGCCGGTTTGTGGAACGTGCCTTTCCCGAACGAACGAATACCGAGTTCGGGGTACTCGGCGCCGGGCAGAAGCTCCACCCTGCGCCGCACCAACGGCGCGATGCATGCCATTTTCTGGCGCGGCGCGTTTTCGACAATTTGTGAAAACTTGCTCTGAAGCAGCGCCCTCGCTTGATCTTCGATTTCGCGTTTGGACTGCCTGATGTCATTGATCTTGCCGGCGAGGCGACCGACTCGAGACACTATTCGCCGCTGCTCCTCTAATGACGGAAGAGGAATCGACATTCGCAGGAATCGATCTTCCTTCAGTCGAACGCGATTGGTCGTACCCTCGCTCGCAGCACGGCAGAGATCGACAAAACCCTGTGTTCTACTAAGCCACCCGAGAAATGCCGGGAGAAGCTTCGCAGGATTTGCATCGAATGATGGAAAGTCATTCGTCACAACCGCGTTGTCGAGGTCCGGGGGAACGATACCCATCGCACCGTTCCTGGCGTCAATTCGTGACACGATGAATTGGTCGGCGGAGACACAGAATCGCCGTTCGGCGGCAATCTCCGCACCTGCCACGATTCGCCGAAGGATAACGCCCTTCCCCCACAATCGAATCGTCACTTCACGGTATTTCTCGGCCGGAACCAGCGACACGGTGCGCTCATTCTTCGTGAGAAGCTCGCCAAGCGGCACCAGAGGCCAACCGTTCGTGGACGTCATGCGTTGACCTCCACGAGCTCGGACCGTATCTCCTCAATGAGCTGGATAATCCGCCGTTCCTTTGCGAGCATCTCCTCGGCCAACTGTTGGGGCGGTAAATGCTCCAGCGCTGCGGCGCTGTTCGGATTCTTCAGGTCGAGGTTGCACGACACCAGTGTGCCGCCGCCGTCGTATTTAAGCACTTGTGCGACCGGCACGCGCCAGGCGTAGTCGGACTCCTTTCGCCGCTTCAACTGAAACCACTTGGTGCAGTCGGCGAACTCGTCGAACTGTATCGGCTTTGTCTTCGAATAACTTCGGCGCCCTTCCGGCATCGGCAGTTCGTAATACCAGATCTCCTTCGTCGGCCCAGAACGGTCGAAGAAGAGCAGATTCGTGGGAATCGCCGTATAAGGCGCGAATACTCCGTTCGGTAGACGCACGATCGTGTGCAGATTGAATTCCTTGAGCAGTTCCTCCTTGATCCGCGCCGCAACGCCGTCGCCGAAGAGCGTGCCATTTGGCACGACCATGCCGGCGCGGCCGCCGCGCTCGGAGCCGGCGCCGTGCTTGCGCAGCTTCCGCATGATGAGCTGGAGGAACAACAGGGCGGTCTCCGACGTCTGCTTGTCCGCGGGAAAATTGCCGCGGATGCCCGCCTCTTCCTCGCCGCCGAACGGCGGATTTGTCAGGATCACATCGACGCGATCCTTCTCGCCGATCTCCGTGATCTTCACGGCCAGGCTGTTGCCGTATTCGATGACCGGTGCATCGAGACCGTGCAGGAGCAGATTCATCTGCGCGAGCATGTACGGCAGCGGCTTTGCCTCACCGCCACGGATGCTCCGCTCCTGAAGGACGCGGCGCTGCTGCACGGTCTTGCACTGCTTCTCCAGGTGTGCGAACGCCTCCGCTAAGAAACCGCCGGTACCACAAGCCGGGTCGAGCACGACCTCCCCAAGTTGCGGGTCGGTGACCGTGACCATGAACTGGATC